>JBOIDH010000081.1:0-8392 GCA_050740495.1 Gammaproteobacteria bacterium
GCGTGAGCGCGTTCTTCGCCGGGCTGGCGCTCGGGGGCGCCGTATTCGGCCGGTGGGCCGATCGCATTGTGCGGCCATTCCTTCTCTACTCGTTGGTGGAGCTCGGCGTCGCCGTTCTCGGGGTCGCTGCGACCCTCGCACTAGCGGGCGCGGCGGCCCCCTTCGCCGCGTTGGAGGAGCGAGTCGGCGTGCTCGCCTGGGCGCTGCCGTTCACGCTCGTCGGCGTGCCGGCGTTTCTCATGGGCGGGACGCTACCCGTCCTGCTCCGGGCGGTCGCGCCGGAGGCGGGACAGATCGGCGGTGCGGGAGGCCGGCTGTACGCCGCCAATACCGCCGGTGCGATCGCCGGTGCGCTCTTGACCGTGTTCACGCTGATACCGCTGCTCGGCGTTCGCGGCGCGGCGCTCGCGGCGGCTGCGATCAACCTGGCGGCCGCAATCGGAGCGCTCGACCTCGACCGCACCGTACGGTCTCTCGAAACCGCGAGCCGATCGCCCGAGCCCATCCGGCTGGCAAAGGACGCCCGTTTCGTACTCGTTCTCTATTCGCTCGCGGGCGGCATCGCGCTCGGTTACGAAGTCGTCTGGTCGCAGGCAATCGTGCAGTTCATGAGCACCCGGAGCTTCGCCTTCGCCGTGGTGCTCGCGACATACCTGGCAGGGCTCGTCGTCGGGGCGGCGCTCTACGCGCGCTCGGCCGATCGCGTGCGTGATCCGTGGGGAGTCTTCGGCATCCTGATCGCCGCAGCCGGGCTCGTTGCGCTGCTGGAGATCGCGGGCCTGGGCAGGTGGCTGGTAGTGCTAGTACAGCCCGGAGGCCGCCTACTCAGCGCCGCCCGCACCACTGCCGGCAAAGGAAGAGTAGCCGATACAACGGGCACTATTTCATGTTTCAGCGATGCTTGCCGCTTCCGAGCAACGCCTTGATTTCATCGTGGTTGCCCAGGAACGAGACGAACAGATCGGTTGGACGATCCTGGAAGATAAAGCGCCTGGCAAGCCCGGCACGACACTCGAACAACTTGCCGCCCAATTTGCGGATGCCGAGGCCGCTGTGCGTGTGCGGTCGGCCAAAGCCTTCTGTCAACTCGCACAAAGCCAGGAGGCACTCTGTTTTTTCGCCCTTCGGGAGTTCGCGTAACCGTTGTAGTACGACCGGGGCGATGGACAGCGCTTTAGTCAAGCGTCTTTCTAAGCTGTTCGGCGGTGACCGTGACGAGTTTTCCGGAACGCTTGAGCATGCGGTAACGCCTGTCGGTAGCTTTTTCCAAGGCCGCCACCTGTTCGGGGGTCGCTCCGTATTCTCGCTGCGCGTAATCCGTGGACTCTACTTCAACTTTGCGCAGCGCGATAATCTCCGCCCCGCAAACAATACCGATGTCTTCTCCGCTGGCCGCGGCAGCGAGCCACCGGCCCAGGTGCTTCTTGGCATCCGTGATCGTGATAGTCTTCATCGAGTCTTAATACGGTTTTCAATGGGTCTTGTCAAGTGGTGTCCGCTTGGCCCCTCTTGGCCCGACCCGAGGCTGCCGGATATCGAGAAGGTCACCTGAAACGGTTTACTAACCAATAGGACAAATGGTATCGACGCCGATCCAGCACATTTAAGGGGCCAGGCTCGAAATACTTTTCACAATCCTAACGCTGCATCTGTCCTGGAAGCTGTTGCTGAGCGGGCATGTTCCCGCCTATGCTTATGACGCCGGCAAGCTGGATACCAGCCTTCCGTTTCCCGAATTGCAACGCCGCAGTCGCGTCAATGCGCGGGCGCGGGCGGCGGACCGGGCCGAGGATTTCTCGCGCCGGGTCCGGGCGGGCCTGCCGGGTGTTTCACACGGAATGCGATGAGCGTGGCGTTCATACACGAAAAGATAGTGGAGGGCGGCATGGTGACCGGAAGCTTGTATCGGATCGCAGTACTGTCGTTGTGGGCCTCGCTCTGCTCGAACACCGCGCTTGCCGCACCCTGCGACAAGGCCGGAGCGCAAGCGCAAGGCCGCCCCAGGATCGGCCTGGTGCTGGGCGGCGGCGGCGCCCGCGGCGCCGCGCACGTGGGTGTGCTGAAGGTGCTGAAGGAGATGCGTATTCCGATCGACTGCATTGCAGGCACCAGCATGGGCGCCATTGTCGGCGGACTGTATGCTTCAGGGCTCAGTCCTGAAGTGATCGAACGCGAGATCCGGGAGATGGACTGGGATGACGTGCTCGAGGATCAGCCCCCGCGACCGGAGCGACAATTTCGCCGCAAGCGCGACGACGACAATTACCTCGTCAAGAAGCAGGCGGGATATGAATCCGGCCAGCTCGAGTTGCCGCTCGGCTACATACAGGGCCAGAAACTTGATCTGGAACTGGTCCGCCTGACGCAGCACGTCCACACTATCAGTCATTTCGACGAGCTGCCGATCCCGTTCCGCGCCGTGGCCACCGACATCGAGACGGGGGACGAGATCGTACTCGGCTCCGGAAATCTGGCCCGTGCGATACGCGCCAGCATGGCGGTGCCTGGAGCGTTCGACGCCGTGGAGATGGATGGCAGGCTCCTGGTCGACGGCCTAGTGACCAATAATGTTCCGCTGGATGTTGCGCGGGAGATGGGTGCCGACATTGCGATCGTGGTGAATGTCGGCACACCGCTCAAGGCACGCGGCGAGATAACCTCTGCGTTGGCCATCATCGAGCAGTACTCGAACATAGTGGGCCAGCAGAACGTTTCGCGGCAACTGGACACATTGCGCGCGACGGATATCTACATCCAGCCCGAGTTGGGGGACATCTCGACCTCTGACTTCAATCGTGCAGCCGATACCATTGGCCTCGGCGCGGACGCCGCCAGGACCGAAGCCGCAAAGCTTGCCAAGCTGGCCATCACCTCGGCCGGCTACAGTGACCACCTGGCTGCCCGTGGCGGCGGGGTCGGGGAGGCACCTATCGTCGGCTTCGTCCGCATAGAAAATCAGTCCAAGATTGGCGATGACGTCCTCGCGCATCCTTTCCAAGCGCTCATCGGCAAGCCACTCGATCAGAGGACGCTCAAGAGAAGCATCGAGGAGTTGTACGGTTGGAACATCTTCGAGAGTATTCGTTACGAAATCATTGAAGAAGAGGACAAGCAGGGGTTGCTCGTGCACGTGAGGGACAAGAGCTGGGGGCCCAATTACCTCCAGCTCGGCCTCGCCCTGTCGACCGATCTCGAAGGCGATAGCACCTGGGAACTCGGCGTGAGCCTGCTCAAGACCGCGCTCAACCGCCGCGCCGGCGAGCTGCGGCTGGCCGCCCAGATCGGCGAATCGCCTCTGGCGCTGGCGGAGTTCTACCAGCCGCTCGATGTCGGCTTGCGGTACTTCATTACCCCACAGCTATTTTTCGACAGCCGCAGTTTCAGCCGCTTCGAGGACGGTGAGGAGATCGAAGAGGTCCGCGTGAAGCGCTACGGTGGCGGTCTGGCCGCCGGCCGGGTGCTCGGCCGCTGGGGCGAGATCAGAGTAGGCCTGCGACGCTACGCGGGCGATGGGGAGGCGCGCATCGGAGACCCTGCGACGTCTGACTTCGATTTCGATAGCGCCGAGGCGTATCTGCGACTTTACTACGACTCGCTCGACAACCGAAACTGGCCTCGTTCGGGGGCCCTCGGCAGCTTGGAATGGATCGAGTCCGTGGAGAGCCTGGGGGCGGACGCCGACTTCTCGCAACTGCTGATT
This sequence comes from Gammaproteobacteria bacterium, assembly GCA_050740495.1. GTDB lineage: Bacteria > Pseudomonadota > Gammaproteobacteria > JACCXJ01 > JACCXJ01 > USCg-Taylor. Next base: position 3,701 of record JBOIDH010000081.1, read on the forward strand.
ACGGGCGTGCTCGCCCACTCCCTTGAGAAGAACACTTTCGTCGGCGGGTTCGAATTCGACTACACCGCCGACGGTGTTGCGCCGGTGCAGAACCGCTTCCGCACCGGCGGATTTACCGAGTTGTCCGGCTTTACGCAGGACCAGCTAAGCGGTCAACAGGTGCTGCTGCTGCGCAGCGGCTACTACCGCCGTTTGGACAACGTCAAGTGGCTGCCCGCCTATGCCGGCGTCTCGCTCGAATACGGCAATGTCTACGAGGACCGCGACGATATCAGCCTGGCGCCCGGCGATGCATTGCTCGCCGGGTCGGTGTTCCTGGGTGTGGATACGGTGCTCGGTCCGGTGTACCTGGCCTACGGTCACGCCGAGCAGGGCAACGACAGCATCTACCTGTATCTCGGCCGGTTGTTCTGATCGAATGGGAGGCGATTCGACCCGTGTCCAATATTCCAGGGCAGACCGGCGCTTGGCGTTGTTCGTATTCTTCGTTTCATGGATGGGTCCTGTGCGGGCTTGTTCAGGTGGCAAGGCTCAGCGTTCGGTCGATCAGCCAAAAGGCGGCAACGCTTCCGATTGCATAGGCGGCCGCCGATTCCGACGCGGCGTACGCGGGTTTCGGATCGATGCCGAGCCGGCTGAGTCGCCTGCCGATAAAGGCCACGCCTGTCAGCGCGGCCATGACGGACGCGATGAAGAGGAGTTGTCCGAGCTCGACGCCGACATTGAAAAGCAGCAGCGCGAGAGGAATGGCATTCTGCGGGAGGCCGACATCGTGGAGCGCGCCGGCGAAACCAAAGCCATGCAGCAATCCGAACGTGAACGCCGCGACCCACGGCCAGCGCTCGGTCAATCCCGACCGGCCCTGGCGACGGTGGACGATCTCGCAGGCCACGAACACAATAGAGAGTGCGATGACCGCCTCCACCGGTGGTCCCGGCACGCTCACGAATCCCAGCGTGGCCGCGGCCAGGGTGATGCTGTGTGCCAGCGTGAAGGCGGTAATGGTGCCGACAAGTCGCCGCCAGCCTTTCACCAGGATGAGAAGCGCGAGCACGAACAGGAGATGGTCGATGCCGAGCAGGATGTGCTCGACGCCGAGCTCGAGGTAAGTCCGGATGATCTCCAGCGCATGCGGCACGGCTTCCACCACGAACGACGGCGCAGACGGCGTGAGGCGGATGACTTGCGTGGTTCCGTCGCGGCGGTCCACGCGCACGAGCACATCGGTCATCGTCGCGCTGAGGCCGGCGATATGAATCGTGCCGCCGGTCAGGCCGCCGGCGCGCTTGATGCTCCAGCGTTCCGCAAAGGCGCTGTTGACGAAGGAGGCACGTGGCTCGGTCAGGTTGGTGGTGCCGGCCGGGAGCTCCAGGTAGAGGCCGAGCCGCAGATCCTCGCCTCGACCAGGCACCTTCCAAAACACGTCGTAAGTCTCCGGCCCGGTCTGCTTGAGCTCGAGATAGGCAGGCCGGACCTCGTGGGCGAGCACCCCTGCGGCGGAGGCGGCGAGCAGCAAGAAGACGAGGAGGACGCGTTTCATCGCCCGCTCTCCGCCGCGAGCTTGTCCGGCGGCTGCGGGCGCTCAATGGTCACTGTGTAACCTTTGAGCAGCCTTTGATAGAACTTCTCGTTGGCTTCCAGCCGCTCGGCGTTGGCCCACTCGCGCCGCACGGCTTCCCGCACTTCCTCCAGCGCGGGAACGCGTCCCCCCGTGCGCTGGCCGACGAACACCAGATGCACGCCGTAGCCCGACTGCACCGGCCCCTGCCATTGGCCGGGCGAAAGCGCACCCAATTCACCCGCGAACGCTGCGCCGAACTGCTTCGCGACCTCGCTGCCCGGCACCGCCTCGAACGTATGGTTTAGCAAGAAAGGGTCGCCCAGCGCCGAGACATCGGCTTTGGCGCCGGCCTCGTTTAACTTCGCGAGGAGTCGCTCAGCGTCGCGCGCCAGATGTTGGCCGTGGCGATCCGGGTTGAGATAGACCTGACTGAACGTGAACCGCCGCTCGACGCGAAACGCCTCTGGGTGTGCTTTCAAATACGCGCTCAACTCCTCATCGGTGGGCTCGGCTTGGGCAGCGACGTCATCGGTGACGAATTCCATTTTTTGCCGAAGACGGCGGCGGATGACGATGTCGTCCTTGTCCAACCCGAGTGCCATCGCCTCGCGGTAATAGACTTCCTCGCGAATATAGTCGTGGATCAAACCCTCCAGCTCCCTGTCCGTGGGCGGACGTTGCCAGGTGCGAGCGAAGCCGAGCGCCAGCGACTCGATCCGCCCCCGAGTGGCGAGGATCTCTCCCGGCTCGCCGCCGGTGCGCTCGCCCTCGAGGCCGAAGGCGACGAACAGTCCCGCCCCCAGCAGAAGGAAATGCACCAGCGGTTCGCGGAGGAATTTTTTCATGTGAAACCTCACGGGTTCCTACCGCGCCGGCGTATACCAGATAGGAGAGGTGTAGGCGCGTTCGGTGGTGGTCATCGGAACCTCGGGCGGCATCTTTACGCTGAACCTCTTGGCGTCATACGCCGTCCAGCGCGGTGTCGGGATTTCGATGACGCGCCCGTAGTAGAAGGCCCGCTGCTCGGGATCGAAGTCCGGATCTTTCCACACCGCAAGCAATTCGGGCGCGCCGATGGTGTTGGTCCAGGTCGCATTCTCCACGTCAACAGTGTCGCCGACCGCCGTCTTGCAACGGCCATCTGCGCCGATTTCACGGGCGCCGGACACGGCGACATCGTAAATCTTCTCCTGCACCTCGCCCTTCGCGTCGAGCCAGCCCTTGATGATCTGGTAGCGATCGAGGTTCGCGCCGATCGGGTCTTTCAGCGCGGCGACGAGGAACGTGGGCGACTTCCCTTTCGGTGCGTCGCTCAAGTCACCGCCCATTGGAACGCCCTTGGTGTAACCGACCTTCGCCGGCATGCGGTTGTTGGCGTCGCTCGGCTCTAAATCCCAGCCGCCGAAGAAGCGCACGACCATGCGCGGACCGCTGGTGGCGTAGGTCTCGCGGCGCTGCATGGCGTCGAAAAGCGCCTCGCGCGTGTTCTCGGTCGCCCACACCCCGGCGTAGCCGGAGGCCGTCTGTTCCCAGCCCATGATGACGGCCTTGTCCGTCTTGACGAACGGGTGCGTCGCACGGGTCGCGCTCGGCTCGGAGCTGGAGGTTTTGCCGAAGAAATTATCCTCTTCGACGGCGGGGAGGGCGGTGTGGGCGTCGGTGCTGCCGACGAGACCAAACTTGTAGGGATTCGCGCCGAGCTCGGCTTCCATCTTGAGGCCGTTCTTGAGCGCCGCGCGGGCGTACTCGAACTCCAGCATCGCCGGCTTCTTGAGCTCGGTCAGGTCGAGGTTGCCCTTGTCCCAACGCTCGAAGTTGGCGAACTCATCATTGGGCGAGAGGAACGGATGCGTTTCACCGTCGCCCTTGATCTGCGTGGCTTCGTAAAGGCGTTCCCAGCGTTGATGATTCTCGGCATATTCGCGATCGATCTTCTTGCCGGTGCCGGGCTCGATGATCGGGAACATGCGCCCATTGCTCAGGTTGCCGTTGTGGGCGATGGCGAGCACGTCGCCGCCGGTCTTTGCTTCGCAAGCGGCCATCCATTTCCACAAGTCGCGGGGATCATCACTGCCAAGCGGCTTCTGGGTGGTGAACGGCTCGACCAGGCCGGCCTTCCTCCCATCGTCGCGGAAAATGACGTTGCGATGGAGATTGTTCCCGCCCGTGTTCGAGGTCCACTCGAAGCCGATAAACGCGGTGAACTTGCCCGGCTCATTCGCCTCGTCCGCCGCCTTGATGGTCTCCTGCCAGGCGGAGCGATAGGCGGGCGTGCCGGGATAGGGAAATCCCTTCGGCAACTGGCCCTTGCCGAAGCTGGTGATGATATCTATCGCAGCCTGTGCGCCTTTGCCGGAGTTAATCTCGTCATACCATTTCCGCCCTTGGGGCGTCGCCAACAGCGTGGGGTCGCCGCTCATCAATTGCGGGAAAAACCCGAAGCCGTCCGAATGGTCCGACACAACCATGAAGTCGAGCGGCCGGGACAGCTTCGCGCGCTGGCCGCTGGAAGCCGTGATCTCCTCGCCCTTGCCGAAGCGGTAGGCGTCCTTCGGGCCGAGGCGGCAGCCGAAGGCGCCCGCGTCCATCGAGAACGAGGTGTGAGTATGCGTGTCGCCGAAGAACGGACGCGTGGGGAAGTTGCGTCCCGCATAGGGCGAGTAAGGCGGCTTGGCAGGAAACGCCTTCTCGGCCGTCTCCTTGTCGAGCGTACCGATGTCGATGGTGGCGGCTTCCTCAGCAGCGAGGGCCGGGAACGCGAAGCTCGCAGCGCCCAGCGCGAGGGTTGTGGCGAGTGTGATGAGTCTTGTAGGCATGGTTGTTGTTCCTTTCGGTTTTTTAGCCGAGAAGCCGTGCCCGTCACCTTGCGACGGCGGGCACGGCCGGTGAATGCGCGAATTGGTTGCCGCCTTGCTGGAGCTTCTCCAGCGCCGGATCAATGCCGAAGTGCCCACCTTCTGGCCCGGCGCGCCGCGGCCAGCTCCCCATCGGCCCAAAGCGACCGCTTAGTACTCATTTTCATAAATATGGCTACGTATGATTGTTGCCACTTTTCGGTTTCTTGGCTATCTTGGCTATCCTTGCCTCGAACGAGGATTGCCGAGTATGCCAAGACACAGCCCCTTTACGAT
>JBOIDH010000082.1:0-8324 GCA_050740495.1 Gammaproteobacteria bacterium
CGCTGCCATTCCTCCCTATCCCCAAGGCCATCCCACCCGATCAGGTCCGGCGTCTGGAACTGGCGAAACCCATACGGAACGGTCACCTCTTCAATGCGCGCCGGAAAGATGATTCCCCGGTCGGCCGCATCGTGGGCTTCATCCAGCACGAAACGGCTGCGAAGAGAGCTCGACGACCACAGGGTTAGCACGGCCCGCGCTGCGGCGAGTTGGCTTTCGATTTCCTCTGACCAACGATGGCCGGCATCGATGTGCCGATCGATGAACACCGACCAGCCCTCGTCCCGCAACCGCTGCCCGAGTTGAGTCGCGATTGCGCGGTCGGTTTTCGAATAGCAGACGAAAATATCGCTCATGCCAGATGGCTGCTCCGGCCATAGCTCTATGGCGTTTGCGTTACAGTTGTTTCACTCACTGCCATGCCTCTGGACGTCGGCAGCTTGCCGCCCCAGGCTGGAGTATTATGAGGGACTTGGCGTCTCCCCGGAAGACGGGGGTTCGCGGAGCCGTGTGCAACCTACGTTTTAGCTCAACCTGTGGGGAGCTGTGATGTTCCGTATACTGAGCTCAACGGCGGGGGTATCATCACCGACGATTCGGTATCCCCTTGACCGCAGGAGTTGAACCCATGGCGACCCGCCCTCCGCTGCATCTACACCTGCCGGCCCACCCGAAATCCGAGGCGGCCAACCCACTGGCATCGGCCTTGATGCGTCGCTTCGTCGAGCCGCCCGCCAGCGGCGGCTTGCGCATCCCGGTCTTCTTCACGCCGGACCGCGGCGACGATCTGCCGCCGGAGCTCAATACGGAAGGGGGACTGAGCCTCGATGCGGCCCAGCATACGATTGTCGTGGTGCTGGCCGACGAGCGCATGCTGCGCACGGTGCCGAACGGGACGGGCGATGCCTGGGTCGCCTTCGTTCAGCGTGCGCTGGATCTCGCTCCCCTGGATTCGAGCCCGCACCATGTCCTGCCGGTCGCACTGGACAAAGAGGGTTTCCAGTTGAGCAAGCGGCTCCACGTTCTGCCGGCCACCCTGAAAACCCGCATGAAGGCGCAGGAGGCAGTAGAGCAGCGGATCGCGGAGCTTTCCTTTCACATTGCCGCGCGTGCTATTCAGTTGCTGGAGCACGGGAAAGTGCCGGCGGTGGCCGCCAATCGCATGGAGGCGCCCATCAGGATTTTCTACAGTCACGCCAAGGCCGATCTCGCGGAAGACCAGCAGGACCCGGTACGCCAGACCCGCGATCTGATTCTCAAGAACGAACTGCCCATCGAGCATTGGTATGATGCAGAGGAGATCGCCACCGGCCAGGACTTTGCCGATGCCATCTCGGCGGGGATCAGGGACTGCTCCATCATGCTGGCCTTTCACACCGACCAGTACAGCTCGCGCCCCTGGTGCCGGCGCGAGGTGCTGGAGGCGAAACGGCTCGGCGCGCACATCCTGATTGTCGATGCCCTTGAGTCCGGCGATCCGAGGAGCTTTCCCTACGGCGGTAACGTCCCCATTATCCGCTGGCAGTTCAGAGATCCCCGAGTGGATGCGCGGCGAGTGATCGACCGGGCGGTGCTGGAAGCACTGCGTTTCAAGCACAATCGCGCCGTGCAGGAGACCGCGTCCGAGCCGGGCGAGATCGTATTGCCCGCCGCTCCGGAGGCCGTCACGCTGGCCCACGAGTACGGTGAGGGCGAGAAGGAGAAGACCTTTCTGTACCCCGATCCGCCCTTGGGCCGCGAGGAGTTGCAGGTGTTGCAGCAGTTGCGCCCCAAGGCCGGCTTCCTCACCCCGCTGACCAAGCTCGCTCAGTGGCCACGGCCGAGCTCCATCGAGACCATCACCGTTTCGATTTCCGAAAGCGATGACGTGCGCAAGTACGGGCTGTCGAACGAACACTTCGACACGCTGAGCGACGAAATCCATCTGTACCTGCTGCTGGCGGGGCTGAAGATTGCCTACGGCGGCGCGCTAAAGGGGGCCTTCGCCAAGGCCTCCAACTTCTCACTACGGCTGTTCGAATTGGTACGGACCTATTCCAAGCTGGCGGAAGGGGTGAATGCGCGGCCGCTGAAGGACGCCATCCTCAACGTCGCACCGTGGCCGCTCTGGCTGGCCTACGGCGAGAGCGAATGGAAGCTGTTTTCGGGAGACATCGCGCGCTATGAGCAGGTGCCGCGCCCCGAGCTGCCCTGGACCGATGATGAGGTGTTTCCGCCAGGAGCAAACGGCCGGGTGCTCGGCTTGGACACGCCAGAGCGCCGCTACGCCTGGGCCCGCGGCCTGACCGCGATGCGCGAGCGCATCACCGCCCTGTCGCAAGCCCGCTTGGTGATCGGCGGCAAGCTCACGGGGTTCTCAGGTCTGGTGCCCGGTGTCGTGGAGGAAGCCTGGCTGTCGCTCAAGCGGAAGCAGCCGATGTACGTGGCGGGCGGATTCGGCGGCGCCGCTCGCGCCGTGAGCGACCGCTTGCAGGGCATCGCGCGAGTGGAATTTTCCGAAGACTGGGCTCGACAGAACATACCCGATTACGAGGCGGCACGGGCCCTGTATGCGAAGCTTGGCGGTGAGTTCCACTCGATGGCACAGATGGGCGCGGACATCGCGGCTACCGGTCCGATGCTAGCGGCGGCGCTCAACAACGGTCTGGACGAGGCGGAAAACCAGGAGTTGATGCATTGCACCGATCCGCAACGCATCGCTACTCTGATGCTGATTGGGATGTCCAGGCTTTAAGGCCTCCACCGACGCAGTTCGCTCGACGCGCATTGGTTTTTGCTTGCGGTTTGTCATGGCCAAGATACCGCACATCGAACTTCTCTGCCGTGGCGTCAAGGCGTGGAACGCCCGGCGCGAGGAAGAAGATTTCGTGCCGGATCTCACACACATCGACCTCCGTAACGCCGATCTGCGCGGAGCCGATCTCTCGGAAGCAGACTTCGATGGCGCCAGAATGATCAATGTGGACCTGCGTGATGCCAATCTAGAGCGGGCACGGCTAAACGGCGTGAATGTCACCCGCGTCCACTTCGGCATGGCCAAGCTGACATCGATCGAATTCAAGGGCGCCGACTTCACGAGGGTGTGCTTCCGAGGTGCAGTCGTTGACCAGGCGGTCGGTTTGAACATGAAGGTGCGACACGGCAATTACACTGACGCCCGCTTGCACGGGTGCCGACTCGAGATGACGCATCTATACAACTGCGACCTCACCGGGGCGGATTTTCGCGGCAGCGCGCTGCCGAGCAGCCTGCTCAAGCGCGTGGTGATCGATCCGGCGCAGAGCGCGGAACTTAAAAGCGCCGGATGCAGGATCGAACTCGCCAACCGGCCGCGCCGCGAGGAGTGGGTCGACTGGGACGCCTTCGACGTGCGTCGCGGCGACGCGGAGTTCGGGTCGATCATCCACGAAGGCCGCGCTTACTGGATCGCCGAGGGCCGCTGGGACTTCTTCATCAGCCACGCCAGTGAAGATAAGGAGGCAGTCGCCCGGCCGCTTGCCGCGGCGCTGGCGGCCCGCGCTCAGCGGGTGTGGTATGACGAACTGTCGATAAAGGCTGGGGACAGCCTGGAGAAGGTAATCGCCCGTGGCACTCAGGCCTCTGTGTTTGGAATCGTAGTGGCAAGCCCGCGGTTTTTCGGGCGCCGCTGGACCGAGGCCGAGATTGAGGCGCTGGAACACAAACGCATGTTCCTGGTGCTGCACGAGATGAATGCCGAGGACCTTGGGAAGGTCCGACCAGCCCTAGCGGGACGATTCTGCCTGCGCGCCGACATTGGGTCGGATGCGCTGGCCGACGCCTTGCTGGATGCCGCCCGGCAACCGGAACGCGATCCGTAGCGACGTTGGGTCAGGTCTCGTCTTATTACACGGCCTGTAGAAGCCAGGGAGTGTTCTCGGGCGCTTCTCGGTTACATGGATATCAACGTTTGGCAAAGCGGCGTCCTTAACAATAGCCGCGATTAGCCGTATGAAGCCGTCGGCATGCTTGCCCCCGGTAACTGAACCGCGTTCGCCCGCGTCCTTCTTTCCGGTCTTGCCACCCTGACGGTTCTTCTGCTTACCTCGAACTCGCCAAAAGTATTGAACAGCCTTACCAAGCTCTCTCCCAAAATCTAGCATGCGGATCTACTCGTTAAGGCGAAATACGCGATCAGCAATGATCTTCGGTGTTTCGTTGTCTAGACGCTTGGCGGCTATCTCGAAATAGTGTGGATCGACCTCTACACCAACGCTATTGCGTCCCCATTTCGCGGCTGCGACATTGGTTGTTCCTGTTCCCATGAAAGGATCAAGGACCGTATCGCCGACAAAACTAAACATCCGAATAAGACGCTCTGCGAGTTGCAGAGGGTAAGGCGCTGGATGAGACTTCGTCGAAGCGCCCGTTACTCCAGTCCAAATTTGCTGAAACCAAGACTTATGCAGCTGAGCTGGTATCACGCTGAGAATTCGCGTTTCGATCGAGGGGCTTCGGTAGCCGCCTGGCTTCCGCTCCATCAATATGAACTCTATGTCGTTCTTTATTACACTGTTGGGTTCGTAGGGCTTACCCAGGAAGCCGCCGCCATTACCAGTCGCCTCATAGACCGCATTGGCAATTTTATGCCAGATGATGGGAGCGAGGTTATTGAAGCCTAGGCGTCTGCAGTGCTCTTGAATTGATGCGTGTAACGGCATGACAAGGTGCTCTCCTTTGTTCTTGCGTCGCGAGAGGCAAACATCTCCAACCACACAGATGAGACGACCTCCTGGAACCAGCGCAACGAGGCACGCGGCCCAAACTTTATCGAGTTCGTCCAGGAAGGTATCGTAGTCATCGATGTAACCCATCTGGCCTTCGCTGACGTTGTAGTCCTTAAGAGTCCAGTAGGGCGGGGACGTAACAACCAGATGAACACTGTCAGGCAGGAGAAAGTCAGTCTGTCGCGCGTCTCTCCGATAAAGCTCGTGTTGCGTAGGGAGCTGTTCCAGCTTCGCTTCGATGGCCGCCACAAGCTTGCCGTCCTTCGCGATCCTAGGGAGATCTGTTTGATGATTAGTGATCTCACCGACCTCCATCGGAAGGAATGCGGCGGGATCGAAGGCAGCGGTCAACGGCTCAGTGGGCTTGTTCATAGGGTCATTATCGCAGATCGCGCGAGAGACTATCCCCAATGTGCCTCATCCGCATGGCGCTAGGTGCAGCCGCCTTCTCCTCGCCGCTCGGCTATCCATCGCGGCCAGATCTTGGAAAGGCGTCCGGTCTTGTTCTCACGGGCGGTATCTCATCCTCTTTCGATCCAGCGCCACCGATGTCCTAATTGTGGGAGTGCTGCACGGGGCGCGTGATCTTCTGGCCTTGCTCTTAAGGGAGCAGTGATCCTGTTGGGGAGCTTTTAGCAGGCGACCGGCATCAACGGCGGCATTGAATAACGAGCCGACCACCACGAGGTCCGGCCTGCCCGGCCGGACCCGCGGCCGCGCTTCTAGTAACCGAAAGCGCTGAGGCGCCCCCGGATCGCTTTATCCAGATTTTGGATCCACCCATTGTAATTCGCGTGGATGGTCCGTTTGGCCGCGTCGTAATTGAGGTCCTGGCTACTCTTATAAACGATGCTATACGAAGCGGTGGTGTAAGGGATGTCCACGACCGCCGTATGGCTGCGGAGGTGCAGCGTGCCGGTGATCTGACCAGGCCTCACGACCTGCATTTCCCAGCCTAGGCCCATGCCGGCATCGACGATGGCCTTGGTCACATTATCCAGCGTAAGGGTCTTGCCGGAGGTCACCGGTGGCACCGCTGAGTTCGTCACGTTATAGAGCGGCGCGGTTCTACAGCCCGCCAAAATCGCCATCATGATTCCAAGCCAGGCGCCTGTTTTTAGTGTCTTATGCATATTCATTGTCGGTCTCCCCGGTGAGATGTAATTTTTCTTCGGCCCGTACTTGCCGTGTGATTAATGTAATATCATCGGACTCCCGTTAGTCAAGCTATCCTGGTAAATTTTAAGGGGACTTTATGAGCGCACCCGTAAATGAGCCCACGATGAAGGGAGAAGCCAGCGTTTTGCGCGTAGCCATCCTGGGCTCCGGCCCGTCTGGATCGGCTCTGGCCTGCATGCTGGCCCGCCAAGGCGCCGAGGTGACGCTCTTCGAGCACGGGCGCCGCCCCGAATTGGTCGTGGGTGAGTCCCTCATACCCGCCGTGATACCGATGCTGCGACGCCTGGGCATCGAGGAAGAAATCGCCGCCATCGGGCTTTTGAAACCGGGCGCTTCCTTTGTCTGGTCACCCACGGACCGCTTCAGCTTCACGTTCGCGCGCTTCGCGCCAGTCGTGCCCCCTTATGCCTACAACGTCCCGCGGCCACGATTCGACGAAGTTCTGCTCGCCAACGCAGTCGCCTCGGGCGCCCGAGTCGTGCGCACCCGCGCCCGCGTGGAGCGGGCAGCCCGGAATACCGGCACCGAGCTCAAACTGACCGCGGAGACCTTGGCCGCGGCATCCCATTGGCGCGGCCGGCAACCCGACCTCATCGTTGACGCCACGGGACGCAGCCGGATTGTCGCTCGCACGCTGGATATACCAACTCGGATCGGTCCGCGCGATGACCTGGCTCATTTCGCCCACTTCGAGGGGTTTCGGTGGGAAGAGGCCCCCGGACAGGTCGTCATTTCGCGCCTCAAGGCCGGCTGGAGCTGGTGCATTCCCTTACGGGACAAATTATCTATCGGTATTGTCGTGGGGCGGAAAGATGCGGATCGACTGGGAGCCACACCGGAGGAGAGGCTAAAGAATGCGATCGCCCTGGAACCCGCGCTGACCGCGTTGGTTGGAGAAGCCCGGCGGGTGACCCCCGTTGCCACCTATTCGAACTACCAACTCATCTCCCAGCGCGGTTACGGCCCCGGTTGGGTGATGGCGGGAGACGCCTTGGGTTTCGTGGATCCGATGCTATCGCCGGGAGTGTCTCTGGCACTGCTCTCCGCGGAGCTGCTCGCAGAGGCATTGATACCCTTGATACGGCGGCGATCCCCGGTCGAGCTGGGTTCGGTGCTGGCTCGGTATACCGCTGTTCAAATGAACAATATCAACGCATGGTCCAAGCTGGTGGCGTATTTTTACGATGGGAGGATGGCGGCCATGCAACGCGCGGGGCGCGAATGGATCGGCGGAGGCTCGAGCTACCTGAAGATCGCAGCCCACAATCATATCGAGCGGCAAGTAGCGCTGCAAGCCTCCGGAGTAGGCGTCACGTCCCGCTATAGTAGCGGTCTCCTGCGGTTCATGGGGCGCTATGGGCTTCGCGGAGTAGCTCCGGCCGATCTCGCCATACAGTGACGGGGTGTGAAACAAGTCTACTGCGCTCGGGATGCGCAGCAGATTTATTCATAGCCTCTGAGAGGCTGTGAAAAAATCTAGCCAAACATATTGAAATTCGAGATACCTTTCCAAGGTCCCTGTCCTTCCGCAACAGGATCGTCTTTTCTCCCTCTCCCACAGGGAGAGGGTTGGGGTGAGGGGATCGGAATAATTGGCGCATATGTTTGATTTGATTCCCCTCATCCTAACCTTCTCCCTGAGGGAGAAGGGACTCCGAAGTGGTTCCGTACGACATTGGATGTGTGAGAATCTACTGCGCTGACGATTTCTTTACAACCTCTGAGACCAGACGCCGAGCGTATCCGTGACTTACCGCGCCGATTTTAGCCCAGTGTATTCGCTAAAAATCCTACCGTATATTCGGCGCTCGACATTGTCGAAGCCGCTGACGCCCAGGATCTCCACGATGGTAGTTGGCTCGACGCATTCGGCGATCGTGTCCCAGTAGTAAGTAGTTAGCAATTGGGCGTACCCGCTCCTGGTGAAAATACGCATAATGAGAGGCAAGACTTTCTGAAAGTAGGTCCGGATTAAATATTGGCCGGTAACCGAGGGAGGCCGAGATATCTCCAGGATCAGAATGCGGCCTCCCGGCTTCAAGACCCGTAGGAATTCCCTGAAGCTCACGCCTAGATCGGCTACGTGACGGAGCGCATAACCCATGCTTAGGAAATCGAAGCTGTCGTTTCCGAACGGTAGTTTCTCCGCAATCCCCAGCACCAGCGGAATAGGTAGCCTCTTGCGCGCTTCTCCTAACATTCCGCTGCTGGGGTCGAGTCCGATCACGGACCGAGGGTCACGGAGAATGACTATTGCCGCTCGTGCGACGAGTCCCGTGCCCACGGCGACATCGAGAAGCTTCATGCCGGCGCGAAGCCCTGAGCGCGCAAGCGCCCAGCGGCGATAGAGTTGGCCGGAGCCGAGCGACAGCACTGCACATACAAGGTTATAATATTTGG
>JBOIDH010000083.1:0-8294 GCA_050740495.1 Gammaproteobacteria bacterium
CCCCTGTTGCCGCCGTGAAAGGGCGATGTCCTAGGCCTCTAGACGATGGGGACAGGATTGACTGTGAGATTCCCGAGGCGCGCCTACCCTTACCTCTGCCGTTAACCGCTGGAGGCCGCGGCAAGGCGAACCGCTTACCCGTGCGGTGGTGGAGCCAGGCGGGATCGAACCGCCGACCTCTACAATGCCATTGTAGCGCTCTCCCATCTGAGCTATGGCCCCACGGATTGTTCGAACCTTAAGATAGGCCCGCGCCTGTGTCAATGACCCCCTTCGCTCTGAACATAGGCGATGGCCTTGGCTATACGCAGCAAGGAACGTTCCCTCCCCATGAGCCAGACCGTAGTGTCTATAGGCGGAGAGACGCTCCCGCCGGTCAACGCGACTCTTAGAGGCTGCGCAAGCTGGCCCAATTTCAATTCGAATGTCGCCGCTACGTGGGTAATGGCGCCATGGACAGCCTCCTGAGTCCACCGCGGCAATTCTGAGAATCCTTGCCTTAACGTCAGCAGTGGCTCGGCCATGAGCGGGGTGAGGTACTTCGCCGCGGCCGTCTCGTCATAGGTGGAAAAATCCCGGTAAAAAATGCGAGTGCTCTCCGCCATCTCAACCAAGGTTTTAGAGCGTTCACGTAACGGCTGAACAACATCCGCCAAAGCCGGGGGTCCGCTCGCCGAGATCCCTAGACGGTCTAAATGCCAGCCCAGGCGCGCCACTAATTCGGGCGTAGGGATGTTTTTTAAGTAATGCTGGTTCAACCACTGTAACTTTGCCGAGTCGAAGGTCGCCGCTGCCTTGTTGATCGCTTCGGTCCCGAATTTATCGATCATTTCCTGTTTCAAAAAGATCTCTTGATCCCCGTGCGACCAGCCCAGCCGGAGCAAGTAATTCAGCAGCGCCTCGGGAAGATAACCGTCCTCCCGGAACTGAAGCACACTGACCGCGCCATGCCGTTTCGACAGCCGCTGGCCGTCGCCACCGAGGATCATCGGCACATGCGCATAGGCCGGGATGCGCGCACCCAAGGCCCGCAGGATGTTGATCTGCCGGGGCGTATTGTTCAGGTGGTCATCGCCTCGAATGACATGGCTGATAGCCATATCCATGTCATCGACAACCACCGTGAGATTGTACGTCGGTGTGCCGTCCGCCCGCGCAATGATGAGATCATCGAGCTCGCGGTTGTGGAACACGACCTGGCCTCGAATTAAATCGTGCGCGGCCACTTCGCCATCGGCCGGGTTCTTGAACCGCACCACGGGCCGGCTGCCCGTCCTCGCCGCGTTACGGCAATAGCCGTCGTAACGCGGCTTTTCCTTGCGCCCCATCTGCTCGGCCCGCAGGGCCTCGAGCCGCTCTTTCGAGCAATAGCAATGGTAAGCCTGTCCCTCTCGCAGCAACCGATCGATGATCTCTCGATAACGATCGAAGCGCCGCGTTTGAAAATACGGGCCTTCGTCATGGTCGAGACCGAGCCACGCCATGCCCTCTAGGATCGCATCGACCGCCGCCTGCGTCGATCGTTCGAGATCGGTGTCCTCGATCCTCAAAATAAATACGCCGCCATGTCTTCTCGCATAGAGCCAAGAGAAAAGCGCCGTGCGGGCGCCGCCGATATGCAAGTAACCGGTTGGACTCGGCGCGAAACGCGTACGTACTTGAATTTTCTCCATCATGCCGCCTGCGTTGTGTTCCAATCTATTCGCCGCTCAGGCCACCGCTCCCATCGCCTTGGGATTGATTGACCCTGCGGTTTAATGTCCTTAGAATTCCTGCGACGGGCGATTAGCTCAGTGGGAGAGCGCTGCTTTCACACAGCAGAGGTCGCTGGTTCAATCCCAGCATCGCCCACCAAGTAAATCAAGCTGTTAGCCTACTCCTCTCAACGTCCTTACTTGGTCAACGTGACCAGATCGTGACCCAAGTCCATCAAGCACTAAAACGGCAGCGCGCACATTTTCCGGTGCTAAGTGCGCATAACGCATAGTGACTCTGATGTCGGAGTGACGAAGCAACTCTGCCACCTCGCGGATGGGTACACCTGCTTGCACTAGCCAAGCGGCACATGTGTGCCGGAGGTCATGTGGATGTAGGTCCTTAATCTGAGCAATTCCACACGCAGTGGCAAAGCTCTTCTTTATATCCCTGATCGGACGCCCAAGCCTATTACAGAACACCCATCGGGACGCTGGGCAGTGTGTCGCCTTGAATCGTGCTCGCGATGAGATTGCAGCGCACGCCGCATCATTTAGAGGAACGCTTCCAACCTTACCGTTCTTTTGATGTTCGGGGCCAAAATAGATGAGCCCGGCCTTGAGGTCGACCCTTTGCCACTCCAAGCCCAGCATCTCACCTCTCCGCATGCCTGTATTAAGTCCCAAAACAATGAAATCGATTAAGTACGTCGCCCTTGGCAACTTACTAGCCGCAATGATGAGTGATTGTGCCTGACTACAAGTAAGCCAACGGATTCGCCGGCCCGGTTCTGCGAGTCGTCGTCCTTCGACAGGGTTCGGCAATTTCCATTCCCACTCTCGGTTAGCATAGTTGATTGCAACGCTTAACAGCCCAATCTCTTTATTAATTGTTCCTGCCTGTATTCCGTCGCCTCGTCTAATATTGATGTATTGCCGCACATCAGCGGGCGAAAGTTGCTGCATTTCTTTCCCACTGAAGAACGGAAAAAGCTGCTTAAGGCTGAAGCGGTCACGCTCAGAACTCCGCTTTGTAACTTCTCGCATGTACGCCAACATGAGCTCGTCAAATGTCCGGGCAGGTGGCACTCCCCATTTAACAGCTTGGTGTTCCTCTAGCTTCCATTTAGCTTCCAAAGCTTCGGCTTCCTTTCGATCGGTCGTTCCAGTAGCGCACCTAACTCTTTTGCCGCTTTGGTCGGTGTGCGACACCCACCAAACAGCGCTATCTTTGCGTCGGTATGGCATGCTGATTTCTCCTTTCTACGCACGCCCGGCCCCGCGCCCTGCTGATTATGCGCAGATTGCGCTTGTTGGTCTATCCATTCCCGTATCGCGCTCACCGGGATCATGACACGACGCCCTACCTTCACGAGCGGCAATTCACCGCGGTCGATTAGGCGTTGTATGGTGCGTATTGAGATTTCCCCGAGCTGATGAGCGGCTTCTTCTACGGACCACAATAGCGTGTCGCGCATGGTCGGGTAACAATAGGGGTGTTGAATTACATTTAAGACCAGTCTGTCCGTTGAAACGCAACCGATTTCCACTGGTCAGCTTTGTAGCTCGCTTAGCCTTCTTGATAATCGTGGATCGCCCATAGCGGATTGGATTTCCGCGATTCACGCAACTCAGTGCCATGTGTTCCAACAAGTGGGTCAGACGAACCACAGC
Organism: Gammaproteobacteria bacterium; assembly: GCA_050740495.1. Classification (GTDB taxonomy): domain Bacteria; phylum Pseudomonadota; class Gammaproteobacteria; order JACCXJ01; family JACCXJ01; genus USCg-Taylor. The sequence goes on from JBOIDH010000083.1 coordinate 3,369, forward strand.
ACATGATCGTAATTTCCTATAGCAGTAACTATACTGTAAGTTACGTTACATTATATAACTGATACGATCAACCTTTTCTTGTCAAGTGGTCGTGAGTATCTGATGCCAAATGCGCGTGGCGGGCATACACCCATCAATGTGCAACTCGAAATAAGTAGCTTTGAAGATGGGTTGCGCGACTTAGCGCGATCGTTAAGCCAGCGCTCAGGCCAGGGACCGAGCTACGCTTTCGTGGCGCCGCCCGCTTCCGTTGCAAGTGAGGGTGTCGAACGGTCCCGCCGACGATATTTCCGATGCTCCACGAGCGTAGCAACGATGCGTCCCACGTGGCTGGAATCAATAATGAAGGTCGGATAGTCGTCGTTGAGCGGAGCAAGCTCGACGACGAGATTCCCGGCACTGTCGGTGCCGCGCAGCCGATACTTTCGAAATAACACCTGCTTCTGGTGCTCAATCCCGACGGCCACAAAATCTCCGGGCCGGGGCGCTACCTCGGGATCCAAGATCACGATATCGCCCGCTAGGAACTCCTCGCGCATGCTATCGCCTTGAATGTTCAAGGCAAATGCCCTTTCGCTAAGCGGATTGACGTTGGTCCATATGTTCTCCATGCGTTCGGTGATCCGGTAGGGATCCTGTGAAGCCGTCCACTCGGCTGCTTGGGAGTAGCTCAAGACGGGTACTATCTTGTACCCGAAAGGAAATATCACCGTGCCGATCTGAGTATCGGGGAGCTGCTCGCCTTCTGTGCCAAACAATAGCTCTTCGGGTCTGGCGTCCAATACGGCCGCGACCACGTCGATACGCTTACGATTGGGGGCGGCCTCATCGGCTTCCCACTGTTGCACCGATTGTGGCTTGACGCCAACGCTTCGCGCCAACTGAGATTGGCTCCAGCCTTTTCGCAAGCGTGCCTCTTTGATACGCGCGCCGACACTCATTCTCTACTCGCTTCTGCGACCGTTTCTTACGGCCATAGCTTACAAGTATTTGTTTCCATGAGACACGACCCCAAAATACCGCACTTGCTTACTGTAGCTATTTATGTAATATATTCTTGTTAGTCGGCAATCAGCATAAGAGTGTTAAGGCTACATGCGGGCACTTCCATGACAGCGTCGTTTGGCGGATCTGCACGGGCCATCTGGGTTCTCAAGCCTGAGGCCAGGTGCTCTCGGCTGCGTTGATGGAAGGCGGTGACACGGGACATGACGATCCGGCTTACGGTGGTATCGACTAAGGGTGGGGTTGGCAAGACCACCCTCACCGCGAATCTCGGCGGGATCCTCGCCGACCTCGGCCGACGGGTGCTGCTCATCGATGCGGATATCCAGCCGACCCTATCGAGCTACTACCGCCTGACTTACCACGCAATCAGGGGCTTGGTCGATGTCCTTGAGAGCGGGAATACGGCCGAGAGCATCAGCAGGACGGAAACCGGCTGCGACATCATTCTCTCCAACGACCCCGAAGCCCGGCTTCCGGACTGGGTCCTCCATACGCCCGACGGCCGCTTTCGTTTGAAGCGCATTCTCAGGCGCTTGACGGATTACGACATGATCTTGATCGATACCCAAGGTGCGGCGGGGCCACTTCAGGACATGGCGGTGCTGGCGGCCGATCTGTTGGTCTCGCCGATCCCGCCCGAGGTGCTCTCGGCCCGCGAGTTTAGCCGCGGTACGCTCGCCATGATCGAGCGTCTCTCCCACATGGAAGACATCGGGTTCCCGCTCGGTAACCTGTATGGATTGATCTGTCGCTTGGATCGAACGGTCGATGCGCGGCTCACCGCCGAATCGATTCGGCGCCTCTCTTATGGGCCTTCCCAGGGTCGCATTCAAATTCTCAATACCGTGATTCCAGCCACGATCGCCTACCGCGAGGCGGCCGCGGCACGTGAACCGGTGCACCGCTTCGAGCCCACGCGCAAAGGTCCGACACCGAGCGCACTGGAGAGCATGCTGGCTTTGGTGCGCGAGCTTCCTCTGGGGCTCGAGGAGACAAACCTGCTGGCACTGGAGATCGCGACGGGAGTGCACGGATGACGAAGCGATCTCCAGAAAGCGTCGAAGAGCGTATCGCGCTCCTGCAACAGGCCCATTTTGGTCCGACACGTGAGATCAAACCCAGCGACCCACTCGAACCGACGCCGCTGGTTGTGCCCATCGAGAAAATGAAGGAGTACGACCGTAATCCGAGGCGCGAGCCCAACCAGGCCTATGACGTCATCAAAGAATCCATCCGCCAGCGCGGCTTCCGCGGGACGCTGCCCATTACCCGGCGCCCCGGCGATGAACTCTATATGGTCGCCGAAGGCGGCAATACAGTATTGCACATCGTGAAAGAGCTCCACGAGGAGACCGGCGATCCGCGGTTCTTTACGATCCACTGTCTCTTCGAGCCGTGGGTGAGCGAAAGCGAGACTTTAATTGCGCATCTGGTCGAGAATGACGCCCGTGGCGAGCTCCTTCTCATCGATCGGGCCCGGGCCGTGCACGCCCTCCGCGCGCTCCTCGAAAAGGAGACCAACGCAAAGCTTTCGAGTCGGCGGTTGGCTGAGATCCTGCGCTCGCGAGGCTATTCCACCGACCAACCATCGATCACGCGGCTCGAGTATGTGGTCGAGACGCTCCTTCCGGTGATGCCACAGGCCTTGCGCGCCGGATTGGGTGAGCCGTTAATCCGGCAGATCCGAAAGCTTGAGGAGACGTTAACGGCGTTCTTGCGCCATCGGCACTGTGATGAAACCACCGTCACGGCAATCCGTCGGTGGTTCCTCGAATGCCTCGTCCGCCATGATGGAGAGGACTGGGCGCTCGAGCCCATCGAGCGCGAGCTCGAGGCGCATCTCACAGAGGCCCTAGGCGAGAGCATCGCCAAGGTGCGGGCCGATTTGGACGCGATCCGGCAATTCGGTGAGCCTGGGGAGGATGCCCCGCCGCCAGCCCCGCTTGTATCGCCGACTGCTATCCGGCCCAAGCCTCAAGCGGGCGCACCGGCCATGCGCGGCGGCGATAGAGAGGCGGAGCCGGCAGCAGACAATGACGAGCGAACCGAAACGGACGGCGGCGATTGGGACAGAGCTGGTTTTGACGATGCGCAGGAAGTAGAGGCCGAAAAGTTACCTGATGGGGGCGAGACGCCGATCGCAGAGGAGCTTAAGCCGATCGGTTCAGTTTCATCGGTACCCCGTTTACCGCAGGACGTAAAAAGCCTCCGTAGTCGAATGTGGACACTGGCGACCCAGCTCGCCCAACGCAACGGCTTAGCCGAGTGCGTGCTCACGTGTCCCAAGGGCTGTGGGTATTTGTTCGATCTGCCGAGTGAGTCGCTGTACGCCGGCGAGATCCCAACGCCCAAGGAAGGCAAGCGCATCGCGCTCTGGTGGTTCCTCTCCGCGGTGTCCGAACAATGGCCCTACGACGAGGGACGGCTGGATATGGCACCGGCACTATCGTATCACGAGCACTCGCGGATCTATCCGCTCTTCGAAGCGGTGGTCCGCCGAGACAATGCCACTGCCGAGCGCATTGTGGTGCCGCTCCTCAACAATATCGTCACGCTCGATATCGCCTCCCGGCAGCTCTTCGCGGTCTTTGACGATCGGGAGTTCGAGCTCTTTATCCAACTGATCGAGACCCGGCGGGCGCTCCATGCCCAGTGCCGGCGGCTCGGCAATACGCTCGTCTGGGATCTCTGAAACTAGCCGAGTAGGGGGAGGGGCGCATGCGAACAACGAAAGAAGCCGAGATCAATGTAGCGCTGCTACAGTACATCATGAAATGCCGGAGCGCAGGTGACGACGAGGCCCTCGCTCACCTTGGTCTTGCACGCCAGGAGGCCGAGACCGTCGAGTCGCTCTCTTGGGGCGATCTCGAGCACCTTAGCTCAATCCACTTCCCGGTTCTACGGGAAAACGCCATCGATCGCGATCTCTTCCAACGGCTCATTCACCACGTACAACGAACCAGGCAATCACAAGCCCTCTGCGATGAGCTCATCGCCCGCGATGCACCCTTGCCGATGATGCATCGATTGTACGGCATGGAAGCCAGCGAGTATGCCGAGCGAGGCCGGCGGATCGGGATCCGCCGGATCCTCGGTCGACCCCACGAGCCGACTGAGGCCGAAGAGACGGCGATCTGCAAAGCCTTCAACGATCTCGGAAAACCCGAGCGCGACAATCTCACGCCGCAGGATTATCTTCAGATCCACCGCTTAACTTCGGTCCCGCTACGGACGCTCTGGCATGTGATCCAGCATGCCAACGTGCTACAGGACAGAAGCGAAGCGCCTCAACGCAAGCTCGGGTGAGCGACGGTGAACACGGGGGAGAGATCAGGTCGAGATCGCTTACGGGCGCCGCGGACCTCGTCGGACGATCGCCCGGCGGGATCGGAACAGGGCCTGGATGTGGCGACCCGCACACTGGAAGCCTATCTCGAAGCGAGTGTCAGGCAACTAACGCCTGATTCAGCGACTCACCGGAACGGCCTCGTGGTCCTGAGCGCCTGGCAGGAATCGATGCCAGCGCTCGTGCACCTCGATCCGGTGCTGGAGCCGGTCGACTCGCGCGTCTTTGCGGTGCTTTGGCTCTGGGCAAAAGGAGAAGGTCAGGGCACGAAGGCCTTTCCGTCCTACGAGTATCTCCTGCAACGCTGCAACGTCCAGGCACGTCCGACCCTCGCGCGCTCACTTGCGATCCTCCGCATCACCCGCTGGGTGACCCTGTGTCGGCGGCTACGTAGTGCCTCGGGACGCAATGCCGGGAATGTCTATGCCTTGCATGAAGAGCCCTTAGCCTTGGCCACGACCCTCTACCTCGACCCAAAGTACATGGACTTCTTGCATAACGCGCTGTGCCATCATCATGCCCACGTGTGCGAGGTCGCGCAGGCGATGCTCGAAAGCCTCCAGGAGCGCATC
>JBOIDH010000084.1:0-8291 GCA_050740495.1 Gammaproteobacteria bacterium
AATTCGGCCAGAGTCCGCGGAAAATCCTCCGGCTCGGGGCTGCTCGGCAGATGCGGCATGCTATACCACTACCAGTAGCGGTAACCTGAGTCAAGTGGATAGCCCTCTGCTGCTTATCCGGAGCGCGTCGGATTTGGCATGATGTTCCGATGGCCAAATCATCCAGACGAAAGCGGCGGCTGTGGGATACGTATGCGTTTCCCAGCTGCCGACCGCAATCCACGGTGCGCGGGATCTTCGGCGACCCCAAAGCACGAGTTATCACTCTACGACGGCGCTCAAAAAAACTCGCTGCGGTGTGTGTGGCCGAATGCAGCGCGGTTGGTACGACCGACACCTGCGGCGGGTGCGCGACCTGGACTGCGGCGACACACGCATCTACTTGGAAGTGGAGATACGCCGGGTGCCCTGCCGAAGGTGCGGCGCGGTGAAAACCGAGCACTTGGACTTTCTGGCCGACAATCCGTTTTACACCCAACGCTTTGCCTATTACGTGGGGCGGCGTTGCCGCTCGGGGACCATCAAAGATGTCGCGAGGGAATTGAACCTGCACTGGGAGACGGTCAAGGAATTGGACAAACAGTACATGCGCGCCCAGCTGGCGCGCGTCCCGGTCCGTGCACCGCAGGTCATCGGCATCGACGAGATCTCCATCCGCAAGGGGCACGACTATCGGATCGTGGTCAGCGATCTGATCCGAGGTCGCCCGATCTGGTTTGGCGGGCAGGACCGCAAGGAAGCGAGCATGAAACAATTCTACGACTGGCTCGGTGAAAAGCGGGCGAAACGGATCTGCTTGGCGGTGATGGACATGTGGAAAGCGTTTTACAACGCGACCCGGGAAGCCGCCCCACAGGCGGCGATCTTGTACGACAAGTTTCACGTCATGCGTCATCTCGGCGAGGCGCTCGACGAAGTCCGCAAGGCGGAATATAAGCGGCTCAAAGGCCAAGACCGCGATTTCATCAAGGGCCAGAAGTACACGTTGTTGTCGCGCCGGCAGAACCTGTCGTTAAAAGGCCGCCACGCGCTGAAGCGGTTGTTGGCGGCAAACAAGCGGTTGAACACAGCGTATGTCCTGAAGGAGTCGTTCGGCCAACTGTGGAGCTACGAACGAGAGGGTTGGGCACGGCGGTTCTTCGAGAACTGGCGCGCGAGCCTGAAGTGGCAGCGACTCAAGCCCTACGAGAAATTCGCTGAGATGATCGACCGCCATTGGGATGGTATCGCTGCCTACTGCAAACCCGAGAACAAGTATCGCTCGGATTTGTCGAGGGGTTAAACAACAAGATCCGGGTCATCCAACGACGTGCATACGGACTCAGAGACGAGGAGTACCTGCGGCTGAAAGTCCTCACGTGCATGTTGCAGACTCTCTAAAATGTCCCAAAATCACCCACTCGATTCCGAGAAGAGCCAGTTTTTGGAGTGACGCAGCGCTACCGCCTGCGGGTCCTTGAACACGGCGGGCCGGCGAGCGTGGCCCTGCGCGGTAAGGCATCGATAATTCTACGCGTGCGACCCAATACGACCGGAGTGCAGCGCGAGCAGGTTTTGCTACGTTGGCATCGCGAGCAACTGAGGGCCATGATTCCGCCGCTGTTCGAGAAGTGGCAGCCGGTGCTCGGAATCCAGGTCGCTGGCTGGGGCATCAAGAAGATGAAGACCAAGTGGGGTAGTTGCAACGTCGACGCACGGCGTGTGTGGCTGAACTTGGAGCTGGCCAAAAAGCCCGTTCACTGTCTGGAGTACATCGTGGTTCATGAACTTATACATCTGCTGGAGCGGCACCACAATGACCGTTTCCGAGGACTGATGGATCAGTTCATCCCACAGTGGCGGCTGTATCGGGATGATCTAAGTAGAGCACCATTAGCCCACGAATGTTGGCAATACTGAGGACCGAATGGCTGTAAGGTGCCTGATGCTTTCCGAAAAATCAGGAGAACATTATGGGTGGCATTGGTAGCGGCGCTGGCATTATGTCGCGAAGGATGCGACGGACGAATTTCGGGCGATTGACGCGCGACCCAACCGGAAACCCCGGATCCCGGACCTTACCTTGAGCCAGACTCCCGGAAGAGAGCCTCGATGAGAGGACAATCCGGGAGGTTCCCGTCTTTACACAGAGCGACCATGGTTTTCAGCACCCGCTCCATGGATTTCAAATCCGTGATCTTGGCTTGCACACCACTGAGGTGTTGGGAAGCGAGAGCGCGCGCTTCGTTGCACGATGGTCCGCGCCGGTCCACGAGCCGTAACAAGGCCCGGACCTCTTCGAGACTAAATCCGAGATCCCGGGCTCGCCGAACAAAGTTCAGACGCTTGACGTGCTCTAGTTCATAGACCCGGTAACCGCCTTGGGTACGGGGAGGTAAAGGAAGGAGCCCTGCCCGTTCGTAGTAGCGAATGGTTTCGATGTTGCATTTCGTAGCCTGCGCAAGCTGGCCGATTTTCAAGCCTGTCCGGCTGGACTCGGCATTAATGTCCATCGCGTACCAACCTCTTGACTCTGTAGTTACTACAGGGTCTATATTACCTGACATTCGGATTAGGAGGAATCATCATGGCTTCCGGTAACCCGTCGGAGAACTCTTTGATAAGACAAGCAGCGGCTGAAACTCATCGGACACATCAGGCGGCGGGAAAAACGCTCGTGTCGCTCGGCGGCATCCTCGCCGCGATCGCGGCCTCTTCTTGTTGTGTCCTGCCGCTGGTCTTGTTTACGCTCGGGATCAGTGGCGCGTGGATCAGTAACCTGACCGCGTTAGCCCCTTATCAACCCTACTTCGTGGCCGTAACACTCACGTGCCTCGTGGCAGGATTCGTGATGGTCTACCGCAAGCAGAAAGCGGCATGCCTGCCGGATTCGTCCTGCGCGAGACCGGCCTCGGATCGCTTTGCTAAATTGAGCCTTTGGACGGCGACCGTGATCATCGCCGCGGCCCTCGCATTCCCCTATGTGGTGCCGTTGTTTATCGAAACATAATGGGAGACACCAACATGCGCAAGGTAACGCACATCATACTCCTGACGGCGCTCGCGGCGGACCCCACCTTGGCCGCCGAGCGAACAGTCATACTCAAGGTCGACAACATGAGCTGTCCGGCCTGCGCCCCGATAGTAAAAAAGAGCCTCATGCGGATCGAAGGAGTGGTCATATCGGACGTTTCGGCGGAGACGAATACCGCCACCGTGACCTTCGATGACGCAAAGACGAACTTGTCTGCCCTCATCGAGGCCACCACGGACGCAGGGTATCCAGCGCGTGTGGCTCAGTGAGCATGCCTCCCGAGACACATGAGACCGCGCTGTGACATCCGAGAAGGCTCTGGTCATCGATCAAAAGATTGGGTTGCCGGGAGCCTAAGCCTCGCGCTCGCTTGGGGGCTTCCTGGTTTGGCGTTTGCGGGCTCCCTATTCGTGGAATCGCCGATGCGTGCCTGGATCGGGGTCCCGAGCCTCCTCTGGATGGGGGCAGCTTGCACGGCGAATGCGCGGTGCTGTGGCCGGACCCACTGTTACTTCACGGCACCGTTGTTTTTTGTCATGGCCTGTGTCGCACTGCTCGACGGCCTTGGGTTGCTCATCTTAGGACCGCGCGCCTGGACCTGGCTCGCTCTGGGATTGGTGATCGGTACAGCGGGACTGTGGTGGGGCACTGAACGGCTATGGGGGCGATTCCTCCGCTTCGACTGGCAAGAGCAAGAATCAAAAGGCAGCCTTGATATCACGGCACCTACGACCCTGCGGAACGATGGCCGCGCTCGAGAGCATCGAGGCGAAAGGTTTCAAGGCGGGGCTCAGTGAATAGACCACCACACGCAACGAGGAGCCAAGCGATATGAACGTGCAAACGCTGCGCATCTCCGGCATGACCTGCGATCACTGCGCGAAATCGATCGAGGATGCCCTGGCGGGCGTGGCTGGGGTAGTCGAAGCCAAGGTTTCGTATGACGAAGGCACCGCCCGCATCAAGACCGAGGCGGGGGTCGATAGCGAGAAGCTCATCGATACCGTGCAGGGCAAAGGTTTCGACGCGGAGGTGCTGGATCGCAAGGGTTCGATTGTGGCGAAGGGGGTCTCGGACCGGACGCGCATCTCGGTCGTCGAGACGCCTACGCCTCCCGTCAAACAGCGACGGAGATCGCGAGGCGCTCTATGCGTCGCGGTCATTGGCAGCGGCGGGGCGGCGTTTGCCGCCGCTATTCGCGCCGCGGAGGAGGGTGCCAGCGTCACCCTGATCGAGAAGGGAACTCTCGGCGGGACCTGTGTGAACGTCGGCTGCGTGCCCTCCAAGATCATGATCCGGGCCGCACACCTCGCGCACCTGCAATCCGCTCATCCGTTTGACGGTATCAAAAAACAAGCCGCCGTCCTCGACCGCTCGGCGCTCTTGGCCCAGCAGCAGGGGCGAGTGGAGGAGCTGCGGCGTGCTAAATACGAAAGCATCCTCGAATCCAATCCGCAGATCACGCTGGTGCGGGGCTTCGCGCACTTCATCAAGGGCGGCGGCCTCACGGTGAAACAGCCGGACGGCAAGGAGAAAAGGCTGCGTGCCGACCGTATCTTGATCGCAACCGGTGCCTCGCCCTCCATCCCCGAGACGCGGGGTCTTAAGGACATCCCCTACTGGACCTCGACGGAGGCGCTCGTGGCGAAACGATTTCCGGAGCACCTCATCGTCTACGGGGGCTCGGTGGTGGCCGTGGAGCTCGGGCAGGCGTTTCTGCGCCTGGGCTCGAAGGTGACGCTCATTGCGCGCTCTACCCTTCTGTCCAAGACCGACCCGGCCATTGGGGAGGGGCTTAAAGCGGCGCTCGCCGCCGAAGGCATGCGCATCTTGACCCATACCGCCGTGAAGCAGGTTAGCTATGGCCGCCAGTGGTTCCGCAAGCGGTTCAGTGTCGATATAGGCAGCGAAACCCTGATCGGCGACCGCCTGCTCGTGGCCACAGGCCGCACCCCGAACACGGCCGGCCTGGGGTTGGAGAAGGTGGGGATCAATACAGACAAGCGCGGCGCCATCGTCGTCGACGATCACCTGCGGACGAGCGCCGAGCCTGTCTATGCCGCCGGGGATTGCACGACCCAACCGCAGTTCGTGTATGTGGCTGCGGCGGCCGGCACCCGTGCGGCGATCAACATGATGGGCGGGGAGGCGGCCCTGGATCTCTCCGCCGTGCCCGAGGTCGTGTTCACCGATCCGCAGGTCGCGACCGTGGGCCTGACGGTGGCGCAGGCGAATGAACTGGGCTTCAAGGTCGAGAGCCGCACCCTGAGCCTGGATAACGTGCCGCGGGCGCTCGCGAACTTCGACACCCGGGGTTTCATCAAGCTGGTCGCCGAACGCGAGAGAGGGCGGCTGCTGGGGACTCAGGTACTGACCCCAGAGGGTGGGGAGATCATTCAGACGGCGGCGCTCGCGATCCGTCAGCGCCTCACGGTCAAGGACCTGGCCGATCAGCTCTTCCCCTACCTCACCATGGTGGAAGGCCTCAAGCTCTGCGCCCAGACCTTCACCAAAGATGTGAAGCAACTGTCCTGCTGCGCAGGATGAAAAAAGAGGAGGGGAAGGGAGACATTCTGGGAGTGCTTAAACGCTGCGAGATGTCCTCGTAGCCACAGACAAACGTAGGAGGTGTTAGATGAACAGTAGAGAACTGATGCTGGCCTTGAGCCTAATTGCATTCGCCTATGCGCCGCTCACCTTGGCAGACAACAGCGGAAGGCTTATACAAGGGGCCGGGACGACGATGGTCACGGGTGGGACAGGGGCTCCAGACTTTGTTCCCGTCATCACCAACTTTGGCATTCACTGGCGCAACGGCCAAGGCCGCTTGGAGTGCCTGGCGCTGGCACCAAGTGCCAAGGCTGGCGATCCAGGGAGCGGTAATTTCGACAAGAACGTCATGTACGTCACCGGCACGATCGAGTCAGTCGAGATCCATGGAAAGGTCGCGCATTTAACCGGGGAGGCTACGGTCACCGGTCTTGGGGCGGGGTCGGATCTGCCCTTCACCGCCACAGCCGAGCGGGGTGGCCCCGGCGCGCGATTCGTGCTCACGGTGTCGGGTTTAACCTTTGACGAGATCGTGCTCGATGGCCAGATCAAATTTTGACCGTGGCCACGAAAGCTCTCGTAAAAGCACCGCCTAGAAGCCGGGCGGCTAGAGAATATGCCCCCGTCGGTCACACGATCGTCCACAAGCTCAGCTTCAAGAAGTCGCAAAAGGACAATGACGACCACTGAGGAGTCGCAGTTTTCTCGGAAAGCGTAGAGAGCAAGTTAAATCCGGGCGGCCGTGGTTGAGTTTCTCAAATCGCTACGATTCCTGGGACTCGAAAAGGTGGAGCGGATAACGACAGAGAGATTTTTGCGGTTCAGGCGCTCGCCGAGCAATTGTTCCCGTACCTCACGATGGTTGAGGGATTAAAACTCTGCGCCCAGAGCTTCACCAAAGTTGTGAAACAACTGTCCTGCTGCGCAGGATGAAATAGGAGTCCGTTATGGAAAACCTTCTGAAGTTGATTGGATTTATGGCTGCATTCGGGCTGGTAATGGTCGCGATGTGGAATTTAACCTTGATGTGGCGAGATCCGCGGGAGGAGACCGATGGAGAGAAGCGCCGACGAGAGGAGCGAGAAAAAAAAGAGGCGTCCAAGCCCAAATAAGTGGGCGAAAAGAACTCGCGGGGGCTTATCCCAGGCATTTCAACTCTCTGAGGAGATGGCGATGATCAAAAGCGACGAGTTCATTCTCACGCATGACACCGCTCCCACACGGCGCCGCCGGTGGAGCTGCGCCCTCGGCTTTCTGGCGCTCATCACCTGCCCCTGTCATGTGCCGCTCCTTGCGCTCGCACTCTCGGGGACCGCTGCCGGCGGTTTGCTCACGGTGCACTTTGATGCGGCGCTTATGCTCTTTACCGTAGCTTTCTTACTCTCGCTCTGCGCCGCCATCTGGGTCTGGCGCGGCAAACGGATCGATGGCCCGTGACACCACGAACCATTTTGATCGAGCCCCGCGCACCGCTCCCTTGAACCGGTGAGTTTCGGGCTAAAAACCGGAGGAGACAGGTATGCAGGATTTTATGAAACAGTTTGCCGGGCTCATCGGCGCTGGCATCGCGGCCGCGTGCTGCCTAGGAATATCGGCGGTCATCGCCGCAGTGGGCGCCGTGGGTCTCGGGTTCCTGATCCACGACGCGTATCTCTTTCCCATCTTCGTCGGGTTTATCGCTTTGAGCCTTTGGCTGCTCTACCGCTCCGCGCGGGGCCACGCGAACCTCGCGCCTTTCTGGTTGGGTGTCTGCGGGGGTGTTTTCGGCGCAGTGGGCTTGTGGCTCTTGGTCACCGGGCTCTACCCGATGCCTTGGTCGGTCTATGGCGGGCTCGCGCTGTTGGTTGCGGGCAGCGTGTGGGATGTCGTCAACGGCCGGCGCGCCACGGCCTGCGCCCCACAGGTTCGTGAGGAGCCTGAGACCTCGATAGCAGGGGAGGCGAACAAGCCAGACCTCGCGACCCGCGCGGCCAAGGGGGCGGCGCTGAGTGTGGTGGCCGCCGCGGCTTTCTATGCGATGTACAAGTCCGTCGATGCCGTGGCGCCCCAAGCAGAGGCGGGCGAGATCGCCTGCTGGGGCATCAATTCCTGCAAGGGCACTTCCGCTTGCACGACCGCGTTTAATGCCTGCAACGGCCAGAACGAGTGCAAGGGCCGCGGGTATCTCAACGTGCCAAAGAAGGAATGCTATGCGACGGGTGGCGTACCGCTCGAAGGGTCTGAGGGCGATCCGGCGGGGACGGGCTCTTAAGCGTGCGAGCTGATTACGGGGGTGTCTCATGAGCAATCGAGTCCATTTTACGCTGTGTATCGAGGGGATGACCTGTGAGGGCTGCGCGCGGCACGTGACCCAAGCCCTCAAAGGTGTGCCCGGGGTGGAGAGCGCCGAGGTCGGTGGCTGGAGGGAGGGCACAGCGGCGGTCGTGGCGGATGCTAAGATCTCGGAGGAGGCCCTCGCGGGGGCAGTGGCAAAGGCCGGATACCGCGCCATCGTAGACGCCAAACGACCGCTCGAAGGCGAGCGCCAGGTACCCAGATCCGAGGGCGCCGATTTCGATCTGATGACGATCGGCGGGGGTTCGGCGGCCTTCGCCGCCGCGATCAAGGCCGCGGAGCTCGGCGCGAGGGTCGTGATTGTCGAGGAAGGCACGATCGGGGGCACTTGCGTCAACATCGGCTGCGTACCCTCGAAGACGCTCATCAAGGCGGCGGAGATTTGCTATTCAGC
>JBOIDH010000085.1:0-8194 GCA_050740495.1 Gammaproteobacteria bacterium
CATGAAAACCAACGCCGTCGATGCAAGGGTTTTCGCGCCTGCGTAGCGTGCGCTGTGCGCACGGACGAAAGGCGCTTCGTAAGACCCGGCCTTACCGTGCGCATGGCGCACGCTACGGCGACAGGCTGGGCTGGTCGCGGGTCGGGCACGCGCCTGGACCACCGCCTGGGTCCGTGCTGACCAAGGGGAAACCGCACAACTTGACGACACCGCCGCCGAGGCTCTGCAGCTCGCTGAGGCTGCCGAAGATTAGCCCGCGGGAGCCGATGCGCAGTGCCTATTGGGGTGACGTGCGGCAAGCCCGGGGCGACCTGCACGACGCGCAGGCGGCGTTCGGGGAAACCCTGAGCATCATCCGGCGGCTGGCCGAGCAGGACCCGAGCAACGCCGGCTGGCAGCGGGACCCTGGCGCTCGCCTGCCTTCGCCACGCACAGCTCGAGGCCAAGGCAGAACGGCACCACGCCGCCTTACCGCTCTACGAGGAGGCCTCTCGCATCTTCGCCGCATTGCTGCAACAGGCGCCGGGAGTTGCACAATGGTCCGAGGACCGGGCCATCGTCGAGGTCGAGCTGGCGCTCTGCCGCTCCCGGCTTTCGCCGCAGGCTGAGCCCCGCACAAAGTCCTGGATCGAACGCCTCCGGCACTGGTTCGCCGGGTAACAGCCGACTAAGCCAACCCATGTGCGGTGCCACGGTCCACCCCTTCCGCATCCTCGCCCTCGATGGCGGCGGCATCAAGGGCACCTTCACTGCCGCCGTCCTCGCGGCATGGGAACGGGACACGGGGCTGCGCGTCGTCGACCGCTTCGACCTCATCGCGGGTACATCGACCGGAGGGATCCTCGCCATCGGGCTGGGGCTGGACCTGCCGGCGGAGGAGCTCCTGCGGTTCTACCGCGAAGAGGGGCCGCGCATCTTTCCCGTCACCCGCTTCACGCGGCGGCTGGCCCACAGCTTGAAGCAGGTCTTCAGTCCCAAGTTTTCCAAAGACGTGCTCCGCGAAGTGCTGGCCGCGACGTTCCGCACGGCGGATGGGCGCGAGCGGCTCTTCGGCGAGGCGCGCTGCCGGCTGCTCGTTCCGGCTTACGACACGATCCGGGGCCGCATATTCCTCTTCAAGACGGGCCACCACGAGCGCTTTCGTTACGACCTCGACATCCCGGCGGCGGACGTCGCCCTGGCCACCGCCGCCGCGCCCACCTATTTCCAGGCCGCGCGCATCCGCCAACATGCCGGTGCCGGTTACGTGGACGGCGGCGTCTGGGCCAACTGCCCCGCGCTGGCCGCGGTGGTGGAAGCCGTGCATTTCCTCGAAGTCCCACTGGACCGCCTCGACGTGCTGAGCATCGGGACCACCTATGCGCCCGATTCGGTGCGCGATCTCGCGGGGTCCGGATTCGCCGGCTGGGGCACGCGGATCGTGAGTCTTCTGATGCATGCCCAGGGGGAGGCGGCATGGAAACAGGCGATGCTTCTAGTGGGCCGCCAGCGTTTCCTACGGGTCGATTGCGAGACGCGTCCAAGCGATTACGCCCTGGACAGCGTGAAAGAGATCGACGCTCTGGCCGCACTGGGTCGAAGCAAGGCAGTGGAAAAGGAGATCCTCGAACCCGTCCGCGCGCGTTTTCTCAACGCAGTGCCGGCGGCGCCGTTCGTACCGGCGGTCAGCGCACGGTGACAAGCCGATGAACTGCCGAAATCGGGAGCTTCGCTGGGCGGGTGCGACGGACGACAATCTCAGCAAGGTCAATCTTGCCTGGGCACCCTTCCATCCAGGACAACGACCTAAGCGGGGCTTGGCCCGCGGGGATTTGCCGCCATCGGCTTTAGCAACACCTCATGCTTGGCGCTGCGCCAACTAGCGAGGACAATACGAGGTTAATTCCGCGGGCTAAACCTATGTCAACCCTACGCAATAACGTCGAGATTTCCGTCGAGGGATACCTCGACTAAAGAAACGAGGCCCTTTACACCAGTTGATCCTTCTCGGTAGCGACCACGACCCCGGCAGCCATCTCTTCAGTGCTGGACACCGGGGTTTCCGAGTGCGCCATCGCCAAAACCCCTGATGCGCCAATCAAGACCGCGCCCGCGATCGTCATGCTGTCCGGGACCTCACTCCAGAGGATCCAGCCGATGGCGCTGGCGAAGATCACGGTAGTATAGGTATAAGGCCCCACGCGCGCGGCCGGGGCGAGCGCATAGCCACGGGTGAGCAGTAACTGTCCCTTGGTCGCAAAAAAACCCGCGAGCGCCATGAGCGCAAGCGCCGCCACGGTAGGTGTCCGCCAGGCCCAGAGCAAGGGCACGGCGGAAACGACTGTGCTGATGGCGCTAAAGTAAAACACGGTGCGCACCGTGGGCTCGGTCGCGGACATACCGCGCACCGATACCATCGCAACCGCGGCCAGCAAGCCCGAGAGGGCTCCGATCATCGCGGCGAAAGTGAAGAGCCCGGTTCCGGGGTTCAGGATCAGGGCCACCCCCAGAAACCCGACCACCACCGCCCAACCCACCCGCCACGACAGCGTCTCCCCCAGCCACAGCAACGCGATGGGCGCGATGTAGAGCGGCGCGCTGAAGTTGAGCAGCACGGCTTCACCGAGATTCAAGTGCGCGAGCGCATAGAAGAAGCAATACATCGCGGCGAGCCCGGCGAGCGATCGCAGCAAGTGCTGCGGGAATTGCGCCGTTGCGAGATTCGATACGCCGCCGTAGGCGCGGATCCAAGGCAGCAGCGCCACCAAGCCGAAGCCATTGCGCAAAAACACCACCATCTCGTTCGGGAGCTCGCCGGAGGCGATTCGGATCGCAGTGCTCATGAGGGCCATCATCAGCGACGCCCCGACGGCGCAAAGGGCGCCACGGGTCATTGTGTGAATAGCCATCCCGGCTCTGCTTCTCAATAAGAACGCGGGTTCATTCTAACTTAATATTTTGGGCACGGGCGCCAGCACCCCATACTCGGTGCGCAAGGACGGGCGTAGTGTAGTGTCCCGTAAATACCTTCCATAAACGCGAGCATTAAAATTCCCTACCCAGGAACCTGCTAGCGAACGCAGGTTCCTGGGTAGGGCTAGGGTGAGGGGGTTTAACACCGTGATTCTGATCCCCTCATCCCCACCTTCTCCCGAGGGGAGAAGGGGTAATATTTATGTAAGTTTCAGCGGGACATGATACTAGGGTGTGAACGGGGAAAATCCCAAGTTACGAAATCACGCCGGTTCTGGTAGCATCGTGGTTCATGCGCGCTCAATGCACCTTATTCGGCCGTCCCCGGCTGCCTAGGTCATGACCCGCTATATCTTCGTCACCGGCGGTGTGGTGTCGTCGCTCGGCAAGGGCATCGCATCGGCCTCGCTGGGGGCGCTTCTCGAAGCCCGCGGGCTCAAGGTCACGCTCATCAAGCTCGACCCCTACATCAATGTCGATCCCGGCACCATGAGCCCCTTTCAGCATGGCGAGGTGTACGTGACCGAAGACGGCACGGAAACCGACCTCGATCTCGGGCATTACGAGCGCTTCGTGCGCACGCGCATGGGCAAGCGCAACAACTACACCACCGGCCGCATCTACTGGAACGTCATTCGCAAGGAACGCCACGGCGATTATCTCGGGGGCACCGTTCAGGTCATCCCGCACATTACCGACGAGATCAAGGACTGTATCCGCAGCGCCGCCGGGGGCGCGGACATCGCCATGGTGGAGATCGGGGGTACGGTGGGCGACATCGAGTCCCTCCCCTTCCTCGAGGCCATCCGCCAATTTCGCATCGATCTCGGGCCGAAGCAAACCTTATACATTCATCTGACCTTGGTTCCCTACATCGCCTCGGCGGGCGAGATCAAGACCAAGCCGACGCAGCACTCCGTCAAGGAACTGCGCTCTATCGGTATCCAACCCGATATTCTGCTCTGCCGCGTGGACCGGCCGCTCCCGCCCGGGGAGCGCAAGAAGATCGCGCTCTTTACCAACGTCGAGGAACGCGCCGTCATCTCGGCGATCGATGTGGACAACATTTACAAGATCCCGCTCATCTTTCATGAGCAGGGCCTCGATGCCATCGTCGTCGATCGGCTGGCGCTCGAGGTCCCGGACGCCGATCTGCGCGAGTGGGAGGGCGTCGTCGATGCGATGGAACATCCGCTCGCCGAGGTCAACGTGGCAATGGTCGGGAAGTACGTCGAGCTGACCGAATCCTATAAATCTCTCTCCGAGGCCTTGACCCACGGCGGGCTCCACAGCCGCGCGCGCGTCGCCATCCATTATTTCGACTCCGAGCAGATCGAAGGGCAGGGCAGCGCGTGTTTGGAGGGCATGGACGCCATGCTCGTCCCCGGAGGATTCGGCCGGCGCGGGATCGAAGGCAAGATCGAAGCGGTGCGCTTCGCGCGCGAGCGCCGCGTACCCTACCTCGGCATTTGCCTAGGGATGCAAGTCGCCGTGATCGAGTTCGCGCGCCATGTCGCCGGGCTCACGGGCGCCCATAGCACCGAATTTCACCGCGAGACACCGCATCCAGTCATCGCGCTCATTACGGAATGGACCGCGGCCGATGGTTCCGTCGAACACCGCGATGAATCCTCCGATCTCGGCGGCAGCATGCGCTTGGGCGGTCAAGAATGCCGCTTGACCCCGGACAGCCGCGTACATTCGATCTATGGCAAGGACGTGATCTTGGAACGGCATCGCCACCGTTACGAATTCAACAATCAATACACGGAGATCTTGGTCCATGCTGGGTTGAACATTGCCGGGCGATCGACGGATGGCCAGCTAGTCGAGATCATCGAGCTGCGCGCGCACCCGTGGTTCATCGGCTGCCAGTTCCACCCCGAATTCACTTCGACGCCGCGCGATGGGCACCCGCTCTTCACGAGCTATATTCAGGCCGCCCTCGCCTATCGCATCGGCCAGCACCCCAAGCTCCGTGATGCGGTTATGTAATTTCGAGGCGGGACCCGATCGGCCGTTCTTTCTAATCGCCGGTCCCTGCGTCATCGAAAGCGAGGAGCTGGCGTTGCAGACCGCCGCCGTCCTAAAGGAGATGACCGCACGGCTCGGGATCCCGTTCATCTATAAATCGTCTTTCGACAAGGCCAACCGGACGTCGCACCAAAGCTTTCGCGGTCTCGGGGTCGAACGCGGCCTCGCCATTCTTGCGAAGGTAAAACACGAGATCGGCGTACCGGTTTTAACCGATGTCCACGAAGACTCACCGCTCGCCGCGGTCGCGGAAGTGGTGGATGTCCTGCAGACGCCGGCCTTTCTCTGCCGCCAAACCAACTTCATTCAAAACGTCGCCCGTCAAGGCCGGCCCGTCAACATCAAGAAGGCGCAGTTCCTGGCGCCTTGGGACATGCAGCCCGTGGTCGACAAGGCCAAAGCCACGGGTAACGAGCATATCATGGTGTGCGAGCGCGGGACCGCGTTTGGTTACAATTACCTGGTCTCCGATATGCGAGCACTGGCGGTCCTGGCCCAAACGGGATGCCCCGTGGTCTTCGACGCCACCCATTCGGTGCAGACGCCGGGCGGCCTCGGGACGCGCTCGGGGGGCGAACGCGAATTCGTACCGCTGTTGGCGCGAGCGGCGATCGCGGTGGGTGTCGCGGGCATTTTCATGGAAACGCATCCGAGACCGGACGAGGCCTTGAGCGACGGACCCAATAGCTGGCCGCTTGCAGAGCTACCCGCTCTGCTCGAGAGACTGAAGGCGTTGGATGAAGTCACAAAAAGCCATCTTAGGAATGGAGAAGGCTGAATGTCAGCGATAACAGAGATCCGCGGCCGGGAGATCCTGGATTCCCGCGGGAACCCGACCGTGCAGGTCGACGTCATCACGGCATCAGGGAACAGAGGCACCGCCGCGGTGCCTTCGGGCGCCTCGACCGGAGAGCGGGAGGCGATCGAACTGCGCGACGGCGAGCCGAAGCGCTATCGGGGTAAGGGCGTGACGCGCGCCGTCGCGCATGTCAACGGGGAGTTGCGCCAAGCGCTCCTCGGCCGCGAAGTTTCCGCGCAAGCAGAGATCGACGAGATCATGTGTGATCTCGACGGCACGCCCACCAAGGCGCGCTTGGGCGCTAACGCCATTCTCGGCATCTCGATGGCCGCGGCGCGCGCGGCCGCCCTTGATGCCGGCGTGCCGCTCTATCGCTACCTCGGCGGCCCGGGGCCGCTGACGATGCCGGTGCCGATGATGAACATCATCAACGGCGGCGCGCATGCCGACAACAACGTGGATTTCCAGGAGTTCATGATCCTGCCGGTCGGGGCGCCGAGCTTGCGCGAAGCCGTCCGCTACGGGGCCGAGATTTTCCATGCCCTGAAAGAGGTCCTGCATGCTGGAGGTTTGAACACCGCCGTCGGCGATGAAGGCGGGTTCGCCCCCAACCTCCCTTCGAACGAGTCCGCGGTCGAAGCCATCCTCAAGGCCATCGAACGTGCCGGCTATCGCGCCGGCGAAGACATCGTGCTCGGCCTGGATGTCGCGAGCTCCGAGTTTTGCAAGAATGGACAGTACGCGCTGGCCTCCGAAAACCGCACCCTCACGGCAATGGAATTCGTCGACTTGCTCGCCCGTTGGGTGGATAAATATCCCATCATCACCATCGAGGACGGCATGGGCGAGAACGACTGGGAGGGTTGGAGCGCGTTGACCAAGCGCTTGGGGAACCAGGTGCAGCTTGTGGGCGACGATCTCTTCGTCACCAATACCGCCATCCTGTCGCAGGGGATCGCGCAAGGCATCGCCAACTCGATCTTGATCAAAGTCAACCAAATCGGGACCTTGAGCGAGACGCTCGCGGCCATCGCCATGGCGAAAACAGCGGGCTACACGGCCGTCGTATCGCACCGCTCGGGTGAGAGCGAGGATACGACTATCGCCGATCTGGCCGTCGGCACCTCCTGTGGTCAGATAAAAACCGGATCGTTATCGCGCTCCGACCGGGTCGCGAAGTACAACCGGCTCATCGTGATCGAGGAAGAGTTGGGTGCTCAGGCGTCTTATCCTGGGCGGGCGGCGTTCTACAACCTACCGGGGAGATAATTACCTGGTAAAATGAATCATCGCTAGAGGGTGCGTGGAACATGCGTGATCTCAACCCGATGACTCCGCTCGTGCTCATTCTCCTCCTGCTGCTCGGCGGATTGCAGTTCAAGCTTTGGAACGGGCAGGGAGGCCTCGTGGAGTGGTGGGCGCTGCGGGAGCAGAGAGACAACCAGATCCTTGAAAACCGGCGGCTCAAAGAGCGCAACAGCAGTTTAGAGGCCGAGGTTGCGGACCTTAAAGATGGGCTGGAAGCCATCGAAGAGCGGGCGCGCAGCGAGATGGGAATGATCAAGACCGACGAGGTGTTCTATCAGATCATCGATACCGGACCGCGAAAATCGATCGCCCCGATCCGCTGAGCGGTATTGGGTGGCGATCCTCGCGGCGGGGAAAGGCGCCCGGATCGGCTCTGATCTACCGAAGCAATATCTTTCCCTTCTCGGCAAACCGATCATCGCGCATACGCTGGAGCGATTTCTTGAGCTACCGGCCATTGATGGGATCGTGGTTGCTATCGCGGCCGGCGACCAGTATTGGGATTCGATATCTGTCAGCAAGCGAAGCAAAGTCTCTACCGTCGCGGGCGGCGCCGAACGCTGTCATTCGGTACTGGCGGCCCTCGAAAGCCTGTTACGGCGCGGCAGCCCCGGAGACTGGGTATTGGTACATGACGCCGCGCGTCCCTGTGTTCGGGCCGAAGACATTGGCCGTCTCATCGAGCGCTGCTCGCGGCATGAGACGGGCGGGCTTTTGGCCTTGCCGGTACGCGACACCATGAAGCGCGCGGATGACGATCAGGAGGTGGTTGAGACCGTATCACGCGCGCGCCTCTGGCATGCCTTAACCCCGCAGATGTTTCGGCTCGGCGCGCTCCACCAGGCACTCACCGAAGCCCTGCGTAAGGGACGGATCGTCACCGACGAGGCCGAGGCCATGGAGCTCATGGGTCATACGCCCTGTCTGGTGGAAGGCCATCCCGATAATATCAAGATCACCCGCTCCGAAGACCTCGCGTTGGCCGAGTCTTTCCTGCGCGGCTTTGGGCAAGAAGCGCTGTGCGAATAGGCCACGGCTACGACGCGCATCGTCTCGTCAGCGGGCGCGCGCTCATCCTGGGCGGAGTGAGCATTCCGCACG
>JBOIDH010000086.1:0-8190 GCA_050740495.1 Gammaproteobacteria bacterium
CTAAGAAGGTCGGCGGGCGAAAGCCGCGGCCGTACAGTAACTTCATCGTCGTGCGCGACGCCACGTCCCACACGAGTGATGCTCTGGGTGTCACACTCAAGCCTTCGATATGCTCGAAATCATCGAAGCGTAGGCCGGCTGAAAACGTCCAATCAGGGGCGAAATTCCAGGCATCAAAGAGAGAACCAAACACAGTGCGCTGGGAATTTTCCGGAAACGCCACTTCGTCCTCGGTGAGCGCCCGGATCCCACCGATCGGCAGGGTCACGAAGTCCCCGTTAGGCAGTTCCTGGGAAAGCGCATTGGCATGCTGCTCGACATCGTAAACATCCGTTTCATACGCCCCGGCACTCAGCCGCACCTTGTGGTCGCGCCAACCCGACCAGACGAGCGATCCCTCACCGCGAAAGAGCCAAAGATCCCGTCGGGAAAAAACGGTAATCCTCCGGGCCGCAGGAAGTCTTCACTCAAGAGCGAATTCCGATTGATATACGAAAATAAGCCCGAGACCTCGAGATCTGGCCCCACGCGATCGTTATAAGTGAGATCCGTACTGAAATAACGGTTCTTGGCTTCACCATTCGGATCGAGTACTTGTACGCTCCCGACACCGGTCCCGGTGTGCATAACGGCATAGTAACCTATGCGCAAACCTAAGGGGCCGCCGCTCAGATCCATCTCCAGATCCGTTCCGTAGTTATCATTGGCCGCGGGTCCCGGCGCGAGCGAGGTGTCCGCACCGGTTAATACATCCAATTGCGATTGGAAATCCGTTTCCAAGGTGGGATCGGTTCCCTTGGTGTTCCAATACGACAAACCCAATCCGAAGTTGACGGGCCCCAAGCGCGAGCCGTGGGTTAGCCACGCATCAAAGGTGTCATGAATACCGGCACGACCGCCGATTTCGGTACCGCGGTAATCGGTGGATGGTTTGGTCACGATATTGATGACACCCGCGAGCGCATCGGCACCGTCGGTCGCTGAATTCGGTCCACGAATAATCTCCATCCGCTCGATGTTATTGACGGGCAGCAGATCGAAGGGATTGAGTGTGGTGAAAAAACCTTGCGAGATGGGCACATTGTTGCGTTTGATCAGCACATCGGGACCCAGATCCGCGAAGATCCCGCGAATACTGTCCGATTGGTTCCGCGGCCGGTGACGACCTGTAACCCAGGAACGGGATCGAGGGCTTGAGCAAGATTCCGTGCGCCGATGTTCTTGATGTCTTCATCGGTGACAATCGAGGCGATCGCTGGGACTTTATCGAGCGGCATCGAATAGCCGGTCGCTTGGCTAATCATGGCCTGACTGCCGAAGGTATCAAGGATATCGGTCTCCTCGTCCGCCCAGGCTATCGACGATTCAAACAGAATTATGATGATACACGGTTGTAGGAAAGGTTTCATCGCCACCCTTCGTAAAGCGATTATTGAATGCTCGCTAACATGTCCTCCCATTCTTCGTCCATGAGACAATTAAGTAACGCGACGTCGTCCGCACCTTTCGTATCGCTAGGATCTCCCAGTGCGCCTGCAATCGCGTGATGGCAAGCCGTGCGCAAACGCGTGACATTGTAGGGCTTGGCAATTAGGCCGAGGGTCGCATCGAGCGGAAACGGCAGTTCGGCTTCCGGATTTGAGTTCGCGGTAACGACGATGACCGGCTGCCGCGGATGAGTTGTCTTAATCGCTCGAAGTACGGTGCCACCGGATGCGTCTGGCAGCATCAGGTCAAGCAAGACCACATCGTAACGCCCGGTGCGGAAGGCATTGAGGCCAGCATCCGCCGTCGCAGCGATGTCAACGGAAAACCAAGGTGCTAAGCACGCGCGTGCCGTTTCCGCGGATCGTTCATCGTCCTCGATCACCAGCACAGTCGCCGCCCTGCTCGACCGACTCTATAGACCATGCCCACATTGTACACATCCAAGGAGAGAGCTATCGACTAAAAGATAAACGCAAAGCCGGTGTTTTACATACACCAAAAACCCAATAACCCTACAATCTAGTGGATCAAAATTAGATCGTCGTTTTCTAAAAAAGTGGGTCAGTTTTCAATCATCGTTGACAAGGAACGCCCGCAGTGGGTCGCTTTCCGCCCATTGGCGGTATATAGCTTAGTAACCTATTGATAATATTGGTGGAGCCGGGGGGGATCGAACCCCCGACCTTCGCATTGCGAACGCGACGCTCTCCCAGCTGAGCTACGGCCCCAGAGGAGGTTGAAATTGTAACTGGCTTAGAAGAACATCGCTATACGCGAGGCGAAAATTGTAATGTCGGAGGCCTTCCCGTCCTCAACGCCATACACGGCGGACCGATTTTGTATGCGGATATCTTTCATCATACCAACGCTGAACGAAGAAACCATCGTCGGCGCTACGCTGCAAACCCTACAATCGCCGCGAGAGCGCGGACACGAGGTGATTATCGCCGACGGTGGCAGCGAGGACGGCACGTTGGCTGCGTGTAGGGGGTTAGTAAATCACGTCGTTCCCAGCGAGCGCGGGCGGGCACGGCAGATGAATGCGGGCGCCGCGGTAGCCCGTGGCGATGTCCTGCTGTTCTTGCATGCGGACACACAGTTACCCGCCGACGCCGATTTTCGCGTTCTTGCGGTGCTAGCGTGCGCGAGATGCGTCTGGGGTAGATTCGATATACGGCTTGCGGGCAGGAACCCAGTCTATCGCCTGATCGAGTTTATGATAAACCTGCGTTCCCGCGTTTCCGGTATAGCAACTGGTGATCAAGCGATCTTCGTTCGACGTAGTATTTTCCAAACGCTCGGGGGTTATCCCGACATACCGCTGATGGAGGATATAGCGATTTGCCGCGCTCTCAAGCGCTTCGCTCGCCCCTATTGTTTGCGTGTCCGAGCGGTCACCTCGTGCCGACGCTGGGAACAGCGTGGGATCTTGCGCACGATAATACTGATGTGGTGTCTGAGGCTCGCCTACGCGCTCGGGGTAAGCGCTGGGCGGCTCGCCGGGTATTATGACTAGCGTGAAAGGCGTCCTGCAGGTTTTTGCTAAAGCACCGATTCCAGGACAGGTCAAGACGCGTCTAATATCCGCGTTAGGCGTAAACCGTGCAACCCATCTGTATATGCGTTTAGTGCATCACACGTTGATCACGGCAAAACGCTCATCGTTCGAGCGCGTCGAATTGTGGTGTTACCCGACCGCAACCCATGATTTTTTTTCCCGCTGTTCGGCAACGTACGGAATTTCTCTGCGAACCCAAAAGGGGCTTGATCTCGGCGCTCGCATGGCGCATGCGCTAAGGGACGGGCTTACCAGCCACGATTCCGCGGTGTTGATAGGATGCGATTGCCCCGCATTAACCTCGGCGGATCTCGATCGGTCCGCCCGGCTCTTATCCGAAGGCTATGACGCCGCGTTGGGTCCCGCGCAGGATGGGGGCTACGTCTTAATAGGACTAACGACATTCTCACCGTTCTTGTTCAATGATATTCCGTGGGGGACTGACAGCGTGCTAGGGTTAACGCGAACGAGGTTATCCGCGCTCAGGTGGTGCTGGCACGAAATGCCTCAACAATGGGATGTCGATCGCCCGGGTGATCTGTTTAAGCTAGCACGCGAGCCCGTGCGTCCGGCATTCTGAGCGCGACACTCGTGACGAGCATTAGGCGGCATAGGATTTCCCTGGATGATCGCTCGTACCGGTTCGCTTGCCAGGGGGATCCAGCGCTTCATAGTAGTTGCGTAGCAGCACCGCAACCCGGTCAAGAAGTTCTCCGACGTCGCTGACCGGAACGTACCGGATCGTGATGCCACCAGGTGATTTCGCCAAAATACCGAACAGCTCCGATTCGACGCGATAGAGATTCGCCGCGACGCGATTCGACGCAAGGTTGTAGTCGCCGTCATGGATCGCCTGACGCAGCGTAGCAATCCGGTCATGATCGACCGGGGGTGATATATTACTGTCCCCGAAATGCACGGTCATCTTCACCCCGAGGCCTGGGCGCGATCAGCTCTCGCGAGCCGACGAAGCGTAGTATTCTCCTGTACGGCGTTGCCCTAATGCGGCAGACATGCGTTTGCTGTCTGCTAGGTTCGCCTATCCTTGGCAAACGGGAAAGTTTCGTCATCGCTTCCGGTTCATTGAATCTGCTGTCGTGTAACGGCGATCGAAGATTAATCTTTAAGCAGCTTTAATAAGATGAAAGTCATGCTCCAACAAACGTATCTCGGCTGCGCTGGTAGCCTAGAGACCGGCGTGATTGAGCTCTTGGATGCCGTCGACGAGAACGACCATGTGATCGGGTGCATGAGCCGGGAGGATATCCATAAATTTTTCCTTAGGCACCGAGCCGCCCATGTATTGGTTTTCGATTCAAAACAACGTCTATTCTTACAAAAACGGTCCTTGATCAAAGAATGTTCGCCTGGGTTATGGGATTCCTCGGCAGCCGGCCATCTGTGCACCGGCGAGACCTATGAGAGATGTGCTCATCGAGAATTATGCGAAGAACTCGGTGTACGCAAGGACCAAGCTCTCACACGCCTCCTAGACTTACAAGCCTGCGTGGATACCGGCTGGGAGTTCGTACGCGTCTTTCGCTGCGAAGCTGAGGGTCCGTTTACCCTCGACGCGTCCGAAATCGACCAAGGTGACTGGTTTCCTTTGTCTCATATCGAAACGTGGGTCTCCGACAGACCGCAAGAACTCACTGGAACTCTGAGATGCGTATTGCCCTTATTACATGCTATATATAAATGAACTAAAACATATTATTAATGTATTTACTTTAAAAATGGCGACAACTAGCATCTGCTGGCGTTGGGTGGCAGAGGCACTGCGACTACTGGGCCTGTGTAGTATAAAACAATATCACTATTAATCATTTTATTATGGAGTATATATCAGGTCATTTCGACGGAAAAGCGTATACCGAGACGTTAACGACACGCTGCGGCGTTTATCGGATGCTCGACCATGCGGGCAAGGTGATTTACGTTGGGAAGGCAAGGAATCTCAGAAAGCGCGTCAGTAATCACTTCACTTCACAAAGCCGCATGGGTCCCAAGGCGCGTGCGATGGTCGGTCAAGTATGCGCTATCGAGGTCACCGTCACCCACACGGAGAACGAGGCGCTTATCCTCGAGAGCAATCTCATCAAAGAATTAAATCCACGCTATAACATCGTGTTACGCGATGATAAAAGTTACCCGTATATTTGCCTGTCGAGCGACCAAGAATATCCTCGATTAGCGTTTCATCGAGGCGCCCGTTCCGGCGCGGGTCAATACTTTGGACCGTTCCCTAGCGCCAGCTCGGTGCGCGCTAGCATCAACCTCCTGCAGAAGTTGTTTTTGATCCGGCCATGCGAGGATAGCTTTTTCCGAAATCGAACCCGGCCCTGTCTTCAATACCAAATTAAGCGTTGCAGTGCGCCTTGCGTCGGCTTTATCTCAGCCGCGGCATATCGCGAGGACGTCGATCATGCAGTCCTGTTCTTACAGGGCAAAAGCGAGCGCGTGATTGATAGTCTAATCGAGCGTATGCAGGCCGTTTCGGCGGTCTTGGCTTTCGAGCGAGCCGCGCGCATTCGTGATCAAATCAATCAACTAAAACAAGTGCAACAACGCCAGTGCATCACGAGCGGCAGTGATGACGTCGATTTCGTGGCCGGCGCGACCCGGGACGGGAACGCATGCGTGCAGGTTCTCTTTGTACGCTCAGGGAATATCTTGGGTCATAAGGCCTATCACCTCACTTATGGAGGCGACGCCGGGACCGTTGATATACTCGGCGCTTTTCTACCACAGTATTATCTTACCGACCGAGCAGACCGAAGGATTCCACCGGAGATCGTGGTCAACGGCAATCTTCCGGAGCTCGCATTGATGACGCGTGCATTGTCGCAACTTGCAGGGAAAAAGGTAGCGATACGCCACAGCGTCCGTGGTGAGCGCGCACGCTGTCTCACCATGACGGTACAAAATGCGGAACTTGCACTCGTACAGCGCATCGCCAACCAAGCCCGCTGGCTCGAACGCCTCGCGGACGTTCAGCAAGCTTTAGCGATCGAGGCACCGATCCAGCGTGTGGAGTGCTTCGATGTCAGTCATACGCGCGGAGAAGCGCCGCTTGCTTCTTGTGTAGTTTTCGATGCGGAAGGACCCGTAAAAACCGGCTACCGCCGTTTCAGTATCTTGGGCGTAACGCCGGGGGATGACTATGCCGCACTCGCACAAGCGTTACAGCGCCATTACCTTCGAGGACTGCGCGAGGCCCGCCCGCTTCCCGATGTGCTTTTGATCGATGGCGGTGAAGGGCAACTGTCGCGGGCGCGGGAAGTGCTCGAATCCCTAGATATCAAAGGGCCCCTGATTATCGCGGTGGCCAAGGGACCCTCTCGCCGGCCAGGACTCGAAACGTTGATCGTCGGCGCCGAGCGGAAGGTCTTAAGCCTTTCGAAGGACTCATTGGCGCTGCACCTCATACAACAGATCCGGGACGAGGCGCACCGTTTCGCGATCGGCGGACATCGTCTGAAGCGCGCCAAGGTTCGCAACGTGTCGCCGCTTGAAGTAGTTGAAGGCATCGGCCCGAAACGCCGCCGTGACTTGATGCAACACTTTGGAGGTTTTCAAGGGGTCGAACGAGCGGGAATAGACGACCTCAGTACGGTTAAAGGAATCAGCAAACAGCTCGCCGCCAAGATCTACCGTCATCTCCACGAAACCGCATGAATATACCGAATACCCTCACGGTCATTCGGCTCGGCCTGATTCCTGTTTTTGTAATTGTCTTTTACCTGCCGGTGAAATGCGCGAATATTGCTACGACGGTGATCTTTACATTAGGCGCCCTGACCGACTGGCTCGATGGTTACCTTGCCCGCCGTTTGCAACAGACCTCCGTGTTAGGGGAGTTCTTAGATCCTGTGGCCGACAAACTGATGGTGGCCATAGTATTGGTGCTCCTGCTGCAACAAGACCCCTCGGTATGGCTGGCCCTGCCCGCCGCAGTCATCATTGGACGCGAAATCACTGTCTCCGCACTGCGCGAGTGGATGGCCGAGCTCGGAGCGCGCGCCAAAGTTGCCGTCTCCTCGCTCGGCAAGTTTAAAACGACGGCGCAAATGATCGCGCTCATCATGCTCCTCTATCGAGATCCGATTGGCCCCATGCCTACCTATGTCGTCGGATTCGCTCTGCTATACGTTGCCGCGGTATTAACCCTGTGGTCGATGTGTGTTTATCTTTGGTTAGCATGGCCGGAGCTCAAGAAACGCCAATTCCGTGCCGATTAAACAACGCCCCCGCTCCTTGACACACGATGTTGCCGGATTAGAATGATGCCTAACGCGGGAATAGCTCAGTTGGTAGAGCACAACCTTGCCAAGGTTGGGGTCGCGAGTTCGAGTCTCGTTTCCCGCTCCAATGACTCCCGACAAACCCCGACCGGTTCGGGGTTTGTTATTTTCCCCTACCTTACGAATAACGACCACATGTTTTCGGCTGGGTGGCAGAGTGGTTATGCAGCGGCCTGCAAAGCCGTGTACGCCGGTTCGATTCCGACCCCAGCCTCCACCAAATCGCAAGCGCCAACGTCATGATGCCCGGGTGGCGGAACAGGTAGACGCAAGGGACTTAAAATCCCTCGGGGGCAACCCCGTGCCGGTTCGACTCCGGCTCCGGGCACCAATATAATCCATACATTATAATAAATTAGTCTTGTTACTTTTCTGACAATATAGGCCCGTGGTACAGTAATGGTACAGTTATGATTGGGACCCATGGCCACCATCACCAGGAATCCTACAGGTCATTGGAAGGCGATCATTCGGAAAACCGGATGGCCGACGTCAGTTTAAACTTTTCGCACTAAACGAGACGCCGAGGACTGGGCGCGTCGGATCGAAGACGAGATGGTGCGGGGGGTATATATCCACCGAGCACCTGCTGAGCGGTTAAGCTTGAAACCGGCGCTTGCGCGCTAT
The DNA here is from genome assembly GCA_050740495.1 of Gammaproteobacteria bacterium. Taxonomy (GTDB): domain Bacteria; phylum Pseudomonadota; class Gammaproteobacteria; order JACCXJ01; family JACCXJ01; genus USCg-Taylor. The sequence continues at coordinate 7,978 of JBOIDH010000086.1, forward strand.
CTCGCCGAGGTCACTCCTAGCAAATCACCGTCGACTCAGTAACCGACAGACGTCGGGCGAATACCCTCGCTACGCGGCTCGGCAGCTATTCTCTAAGCGGCCATCACGCCAATGGTGGTGGGGGTTACAGGTTGCCGTCTATCCGATCGACGATCCCCGATTGCAAGTGCTCGCCTCCCAATCCGAGCGGCGTGCACGTGCTGCACGACGCGC
>JBOIDH010000087.1:0-8159 GCA_050740495.1 Gammaproteobacteria bacterium
ATCCTGCCCTTCGAGTTCTGGACCACCGGCCATCGTCCCGCCCCGTGGGCGCCGGCGGATAGCATCTTGGTGGCGATCAACATGTTTCAGCTTCTGACCTATACGGAGCGCGACGAACGCATGCTGAGCGTGATGTCCGAAACGCTCCCCTATGAGGTGACTGCGTTTCTGACGCCCGATACCGATGCATCCCCAACATCTGGTATCGGGCGGCGCTCCGTTACGGCAAACGTTTCCTGGCCGGTCTCACGATTCCTGGGATCCCGCTCATCGTGACCGGTAGTAACGGAGACGTGGCCTGGGGTTACACCAACGTCAATTCCGATGTGTCTCGACCGCGATCCAGATTTTAGCTACCGTTGGTTTAAGGTGGACTCGCCCCTGCCGCAACTGTTACTCGCGAAACGGCCCGAAACCTTACCTACCCCGCATAGCTATTCGGATTGGAACGCGTTTTTACTTAACGTCATCGAAGACACCTACGTTCATTACAAACGCCACTACCGGGTATAAACCGCTCGATCACCTGACCGGGGGCGAGGTCAACCGCAGCGGTATCTCACACCCCTTGTCTGTGCGCCTGCCCTGGCTCCGCCGCTTCCTCGACATGCCGGCCGATCCCTTGGCGGGTTGTGCGCACTGCATACCCGTCGTCTTTGACAATCACGGCGCCAGCGAACGGTTCGTGGTTTCCCCCGGTCACGAAGAGCAAGGGATCTTGCACATGCCCGGCGGGCAATCCGGGCACCCGCTCTCGGGCCACTACCGCGACCAACACGCCCATTGGGTTTCCGGCCGCCCGTTACCGTTTCTCTCCGGCGAAGTCTCCCATACCCTGCTCTTAACACCACCCGCGAGCCACGCCCGCTGAGGCCGGGATCCCGGCTTATCGATCGTAGTCGTTCCTTCGACAACGCGGCCAAGTCGTCCTCAATCAAAGCGCGCATCCTCACGCCCTTGCGCTTGCTCGAGGCCGGTGATCGAATCTTTCCCGGTAATCCCAGTGAACACCGCTCCGCCAATCAGTGTCCGGTCGAATTTGGCGCGCGTAAGCACGGCGTTGGTGAAATCGGCGCCGCGCAGATCGCAGGTAGACAAATTCGTACCGGTCAGATTGGCGCTGCTAAGGTTCGCGAACTTTAAAACGCAGCCCGATAGATCGGTCCCCGTCAAATCCGCTCCCTTAAGATTGGCGTTGATCATCGATACGTGCAACTTACCCATTGGCTGGTTCTTCATGTCCGCCGCGAAATTTCCATGCACAAGCTTAGCGCCTGCCAGGTTCGCGCGTTGCATATCCGCGATGAGCCGTGCATTCGACAGATCGGCTCCTTTCAGATTGGCATCGACCAGCACCACTCCGAAAATACTGGCGTTTTTTAGATTCGCACCCTCAAGGTCCGCGCCGCGGAGTATCGTGAGGTCCAGGTTGCAGCCTTCAAAGTTAGCACCACGCAGCTTGACTCCATGCATGTGGGTACCGAAGAGATCGGCGCGCTTGAAGTCCACCCCGGAGAGGTCAAGTCCGCGAAAGTCCTTGTCGCGCAAATCAACACGTTGGGTAGCCGGCGGGTTTGCTAGGGCCTCAAGGATCTGGGTCCGAGTCATCGGCTCGTAATCCCTCCCCGAAACCGCGGAACCGGCAAGCCAGATACCGGAAATGGATACGATGGCCAGCGGAAGCAACGAGTTACATCTTCTCGATCCGGCTTCAATGAATTCGCTTCTCATAGACACCCCTCCATGCGGCGGGCATTCGGCCTATCATTGACAGTTGCATGGTTCTTAGGTTAGAAGGCGGTTGGATCTGGCAGTATTCTAGCCGCGAGGCACAAACTCCGCACTGCGCCGGTTTTTTGAGTAACAGATCCAGATCCGGGATTGGTATAAGGGGAGTAATTCGTTCATGAGCATTCGTTACTGGTTCGGACGGTTCGCCCGATCAAAAGGTTTACGTATTTTCAATTATGCCTGGGCCATCATCACGCTGATTATCTTCGGATTGATGCTGTACGGCCCACCGAAACCGGAAGCCCGAAACGCCGCATCCAAGAACGCGCCGATCGCGAGTGAACCGCTCGCGAGGGAATCCGCCGGCGCAGGGACAAAATGAGATTTCCTCCCCACGCCGCGTGCCGGGGGACGAGCGCGCCAACGTCGAAAATAAATCAGGGAATGTCGGCCTTCGTATACAGCTTCGGATCGTAACGGCTAAACAGCCCCCTGCGTTGCACTCGTCCGTAGTACACCCTTAGCCGCGTAGGAACCAGATTCATAAACTGCCGTCCAAGCTTTTTCAGGTAGGCCTCGGCGGGGCTAGCGTCGTGTTTCCAAAGCGTCACATAGTCGCTTTGATAGACGCCCGTCGCGAATATCTCCGCCCCCTCAACCTTCTTGGCGATAACGGCAAGATAAGTCGGCCGGGAGTTGGTAAGCTCGACCCGGCGCTGGACGCGATCGGGATCCGCGACCTCAAACCAAGTTGCTCCCGTCCAGTCCTCGAAGACGAACATCTTAATGACGGCAAATCCGTTTGCTTGCGTGAAGATCCGATAGAAAAGCTCGGGGCTGAACTGATAGAAACCATGCCCCAGAAAATTGTTAGCAGGAACGACCCCGATAAAATGCCCGCCTGGCTCAACCATCTGCATACAGCTTTTAATCGCGACGGGAAAATTGAACACGTGTTCCAGAGACCCGCTGTCGATTACCACGGAAAATATGTTCTTGTATGACTCATCGATCGGCGCGTTTAGATCGACGATGTCCGTCGCATGTTCGTAATCGGAGGCATCAAGAGAACGGATGCGGTGCGCGCCTAAGAGATGGAAAAGCGGTTCCGCAAAACCCTGATTTCGGAAAAAAAAATCGTTTACGGCGGCGACAGGCACTGGATAACCGAATTGCCCCAAAAGCTTATGCAACTCGCGCGAGCTCAAATGGAGTGTTTGCCGCCCGACCATGGCCGTCTCTCGGTACGAAACGCCTAGTCCGCGCGCATACAGGATCAAGCGCGTCGCGTGTATGTCCAAACCCATGGGGATGTTATTTCTTCACGAGCTGTTCTTCTGCGACCAGACTGTGCGCCCGCGCACGCGTGTCAGTGTTTAACGGCGATCCCCCGTAGCTCATCCAGGAGCCGCCTGTCATGTTCCACGGTCTGTTCGAGCGCCGCCGCAGCTCTCTGGTTGACGCGCATAATCTGGGCATCGCGGAGCGCCACCAGCGCCTGCTGTTCCGGCGAATTATCAATGGCCTCCTGGTCCTGGCGCCATTCCTCGACCTCCAACTCGACCTGCTCCAGGAGGCGCTGTTGGGCAGCCTGTTGACGTTCCAGATCTGCTGCATTCACCTCTATAGCGGTCGCAGCAATATCCTCGGCCTTGGCGGCGGCACTGGCCTGCGCGTCGGCCTGGGTGACGCGTTCCTCCAGGGTTCTGATTCTACCATCAATGACCTGCTGCGCATCTTTGGAGTCGGCCGTCGATGCGTCTTGCCGCATCGTTCTCAGCCGCGCGACCTCTTGTTCGGCCGCCGATCGCGCCAAATCAGCATCGGCTTTTAAGCTTCGCGCTTGTTCCAGAACGCCTTGAATCCGCAGAGCTTCGGCTTCCAAGCGCTGCCGTTCAGCTTGTAACCTGGCCTGTTCCTCATGGTGCATGCGCTCAAAGTTGGCGCGGATCTCCGCAATCTTTCGTTGCGCATCCTCCGCAACCGCGCGGCGCGTCTCCTCGGTCGCTTCCCGCGCCCGCTGCGCTTGGCGCAACTCCTCGGCGGCTTTAGCGAATTCGGCGTCGAGGCGCTGCTGCTCCGCGTTGAGCTGCTGCTTGACCTCTTCGCGGAGACCCTGCTCTAGGTTTATCAAATGCCGATGCTTCTCCTCGATCTCCTGAGCCGCTTGCATGCGCGATTCGGCCAGCGCCTTCTCCATACGCTGGGCTTCGGCGAGCCGCTCTTTCGCCTCCATAGCTTCCCGCCCCAGCCTCTGCCTCTCCTCATTTAGCTTTCCCGCAACTTCCTCTTTGAGTTTGTGGATGCGCTCCAGCTCCGCGGATTTGGCCGCATGGATCGTGTCCAGCCTTTGCTCTTTATCGCGCAGCCTTTCCTCAACCTCGCGTTTGAGCGCGTTGATCCGTTCCGCTTCTTGCAAGCGCACCCGCTGCGCTTCCGCCTCGGCCACACCCTTTGCTGCTTCGACCTCCCGTTTCATCGTCTCGGCATGGGCAAGTAGGGTGTTGGCGCGCTCTATTTCGGCGGCGACCCGTTCCCTTTCCGCTTGCAAGATGCCTTGGGTTCCCTGCTCGGCAGTGCTTAAGGCTGACTCCACCTCTTCTCTGTAACGGTGCGCTTCTTGTACACGCGCCTCGACCTCCGCGGCTTCCGCCGCCAAACGCTGCCGCTCGGATCGAATCTGCGCCTCGCCTTCTTCCTGTAGGCGTTGGATGCGCGCCAACTTCTCGTTGTTGGCGGCGGCTGCCGACTCCAGCTCCCGCTTTTTGGCACGCACGCGCACCTGTATTTCGGCTTTCAGACGGCGGGCATGTTCCTCGGCCGTTCGCCGAATGCTCTGCGCTTCAATCTCGGCTTTGCGCTTGGCCTCTTCAATCTCTTGACGCGTCGTCTGCGCCTCGGCGATCAGCGCGTTGGCCCGCGCCGCTTCGCCCAAAAGGCGCCAGCTTCGCTCGGCCTTCAGCCGTTCCTCGGTTTCCCGCTCGGCAGACTCCCGGGCGGCCTCAGCCTCTTGCTTCAGGCGCAGGGCATCTTGCAGCTCGAGCTGGGCCTGCGAAAGTTTCGCCCGTAGCAAAGAGGCTTGTACTTCCGGGTCTTCGGCGAGATCGAGACCCGCACTCACATCAATTGCGGCCGCGGTATCGCGGCTCGCCGCCGCATCAGCGATCTTCAGCCCAGTGTCCTTGGGAAGTATGAAGCCGATCCGATCGAGTGGATACCGCTGGAGGCCTCCCTCGAGATAAGCGGCCTCAAAACCGAGTTCTGCTAAAGAAAAGGTGACAATGGAACTTTCGATACCGGTATCGCAATAGATCAGGTAACGTTTATCCCGGCCGAGTGAGGCCGCATAGGAACGGACAACGTGCAACGGAACATTCATGCTGCCGGGCACGGCCCCTGCGGCATGCTCGTCCGGATAACGGGCGTCCAGCCATACGGCCCCGCCCGTCACCCAGTCACGGGCCGCATCGAGCGTGATGGTCGGAACTATCGACTTCTTAATAAGTTCAATAAAATCGGACTTGCCGAGCCGCATCAACTTGCCGTCGGTGAGGGCTTTAACGCTGGCGCTGCGAAGCCCTCCAGAAATCAGGGCTTCCTCGCCGAAGGGTTCGCCCGGTTCGAGGGTAGCCAGCCTGACGCTCTGATGGCTACCGGATAGATGCCGAAGTACTTCAAAACGCCCCTCCTGAACCACGTAGTAGTAGTCTCCGGGGTGGCCCTGGCTAACGACCAGGTCGCCCGCGGCAACGTCGATGGACTCGAACTGGGCGAAAATCCGCTGTAGATTCGCCACCGGCAAGCGCGAAAATACGCCTGATTGAAGCATTCGGGTCATCCAATCCATGCCGATTTCGCAGGTAACATCGTTGACCTGCACGGAATCATCTCCTACCTGGCGCGCTTCATCCAGATTTAGCGCAGACGCGAGGTGCTGCCGCTCCAGGCGTAAAATCCGTACCGCCGTCTTCGGAATCGCGGTGAGCTGCCGCGGTTGCAACTGCGCTAGCGCATGCGCGGCCTCCGGAGTGCCGCCGCGGAGACGGCTTACCACCTGCCCGTCACAGCAAAGCTCGAGATCGCCTTCAAGCAAATAATAGGCATAGCTATCCCGGTCGCCCTCGCAGAAGACAGGACAACCCGGTTCGTAGGGGATAATCTCGGTATGCGCTAAAAGCGCCCGTTGCGCCTCCGGCGTCAGGCGGTTTAGTGGAATAAAGGTCTGCAGAACGGAGTCGAAGACGAGTGTATCCTTACCCATTGTTGTTTCCCTAGGCCTTTGATCGCGGCGCGGACCGCCGTAATACCCGGCAACTATCGGCAGAAACGGTCCCCGCCGTAGGTCTAACCCCGGCGAAGCCTCAGAGGTTGTGAAAAAATCGTCGCGAGCGATGGGAGGTCGCGCTGCATCCTCGGCGCGCCAAACAGGGCCACTCCCTGGCCCTGGCTTTCCCCCGGAGCGCAGGAACCGGAGTGTATATTGAAATACATGAGGATTCCGGGCACCGCCGGAACGCGACATCGCGAGCGCAGCAGTATTTTTATAACCTCTCAGACTTCGGAGATTGTCGCAGGGCTTGGGCAGCGATCCGCGATTAAACGTCGCCGTCTACCAGTTGCAACCCCACGGGCAATTCCTCCCCGAATAGGTAATTTTGCTCCTCGCTTGAGATCGCGTGATGGTCTCGGACGATTTGCCACTGAAGCTCTTTCGCCCCTTCCCGCTTTATCTTCTCAACAACTTCCTCGCGTATGTGGTCGTGGATGTCCAATGCACGGCCCCCAGTCACACGGCAAGCACTCGAGAACACAGCCACGAGCGGCTGCAATCCTTGGCACTTCCAACCGAGCGCCCTTAGCTTTAAGAAGTATTCCTCCACCACCGCCGCGGGGATCACGGTGTCGGCCGAGGTGTAGAGCGGCACACGGCTGAGTAGCCGTGCGAGCGCCCAGAAAAGATGGGGTTGATTCGTACCCTTGCCCTTGAGTAGGAGATCAAATAAATACCGGACAAGCTCGGTCTTCGCGCTGGCCGGTAGGCGTTCCAGGGAGCCAAGCAAGCGCGTACCTTCGGAAAATTCCTGCGGTCCACGTTTAAGCAGCGGCAGAGCCGTAGTGTAAAGACTCATTTGCTGCTCCGCGGAAAGCCCCCCGGCCACGCGCCGCCACATCATCCACCAGTTGGACTGTGCGCTCTTCTCCTTTTTATGGCTGAGGCCAAGATTGAAGCAGCCCCAGATCTGCGACATGCGCCAGGCGTCAAGCTCGCTCCCGAAACCGGGGCGGAGAGTAAACCCGGCAAGATAAAGCCAGGTATTCTCGTGTGCGAGCGATCGGCCCCGACGGGTCATGCCGGGATAGAGCGCCTGCCACAAGGAACGTAAAAGAAAAAGGTTCCACTGCGCACGCTCCTGACTGAAGATGCGCTCGAGGTCCTTCACCAGTCCCTTGACATCCTCCTTCTCGGCAAGATCCTGTTTCTTACCGTAAAATCGATCGATTCTATCGATTCCATGCGCAAGCGCTTCGGGCGCCGTGCCCGCATCACCCGGGACGGTCTCGCGCGGATTTTCGGCGCCCGCGGACCGCAGGTTGAACTCCAGCCGCCAACGCTTCGAGCGGTCGCGATTGACAAGTGCGAGCTGCAAGACTCCTAATGCGTTCAGCTCCACGTCGAGTGTGACAGTGACGTTAAGCTCGCGAGCCGTGCGCGGATCGAAGTCCCCTTCCGCGAGCGTCAGGGTGGTGTAGAACGGGGGGAGCGGGGAAAAATCCCCGTCCGTCAAAGGCACCATCACGCCGGGGCGATCGCCGCTCCGGTGGGTCGAGGTGTAGGCCGTGAAGCGCACGGGTTTGTTTAGCAAGAGCTTGAAGCTATGCGAGGCGAGATCGACTCGCCCGCCTTCTTGGAACCCTTGCGGTAGTACACATATTAGGTCGGGGATGGCGGCCCCCTCGCCGCGTTGCAGCTCCAGATAGACGCTGCGCGCATAACCGGCCCGGATGCGCCGCCGTGACCGCGCCGCCAGGGCGCCGAAATAGGCGGCGCCCTGGGCGATGGCGGAGCTCATGTCGGCGAGCGTAAGCCCCACGGGACGTTGCTGTTGCCAAGCGGCGATGATCGACAGCACGCGCGCCTGAAGAAAACGCGGCGACAAGGTGCCGCCCGCGAACAGAACCGCCTGGACCTCGGCGCCGTTGAGGAAGCCCGCAAGGTGCCGGCTCACCGCCGAATCGGCCGCGTAAGGCAGCCCGATTTCACGCAAACCGATCTGCCGCGCCCGCGGACGATCCCCACACGCGGTGTAAGGGAAAAACCCCTCCAGGATCAGCTCATGCAGTTGCGCTCGCGAGAGCGTTGCGCTCAACGCCGACGCGAACAAACTCGAACCCTCCCCCGGCACCGAAACATGATAGATCGCCTCCGC
>JBOIDH010000088.1:0-8156 GCA_050740495.1 Gammaproteobacteria bacterium
AGCAGCTTCGCACCAGGCTCGGCACTCAAACCGGACGCGATCTTTCCGAGGCCGCGGTCGATATCGCCGGCGTCAAGGTGCTCGCGGAGATCATCGATGACGCCGATCCCGCGTCCTTGCGTGCGGCCATGGATCGCATGAAGGATAAGCTCTCGCACGCGGTCATTGTGCTAGCAAGCGTGCAATCCGGAAAGGTACTCTTGGTGGCCGGCGTGGCCAAGGATCTGATAGACCATGTGAAGGCCGGCGATCTGGTGAATTTCGTCGCCCAACAGGTCGGCGGCAAGGGCGGGGGACGGCCCGACTTTGCTCAGGCCGGCGGTGGTGAACCGGGCAAATTAAAAGCCGCGCTCGCGACGGTGAGCGACTGGGTTCGGGGCCAAATCGCCCCGTAAGCCCCTCCCGTATTCCAGTTGCTTTGCGCTTCAGGTAGAGTGGCCGGCTTTTTCGGGTGTATGGCATTAATCGTACAAAAGTTCGGGGGGACCTCCGTCGGTAGCGTTGAACGCATCCGCACCGTTGCGGATAAGGTCGGCGCGGCGCACCAGGCGGGTCATCAGGTGGTCGTGGTTGTCTCGGCAATGAGCGGCGAGACGGATCGGCTCATTGCGCTGGCAAAAAAAATCACCCCGCAACCGAACCCGAGGGAGCTCGACGTGTTGCTGGCGACGGGCGAGCAAGTGACGATTGCGCTCCTGTGCATGGCATTGGAAGTGTCCGGACAGCGCGCCCGCTCCTACACCGGTGCGCAAGTGCATATCCTGACGGACAGCGCTCATAACAAGGCCCGCATTCTCGACATCAACGGCCAACGGGTGCAGCAGGATCTCGACACCGGTATGATCGTGGTGGTGGCAGGATTTCAGGGGGTGGATGAAAAGGGAAATATCACCACCCTAGGGCGCGGGGGGTCCGATACCACGGCGGTGGCGTTAGCCGCCGCGCTCAAGGCCGACGAATGTCAAATCTTTACCGATGTGGACGGGGTCTATACCACGGACCCGCGCATCGTGCCCGAAGCGCGCCGCCTCGATCGCCTCACCTACGAGGAAATGCTGGAAATGGCGAGCCTCGGCGCCAAGGTCCTGCAAATCCGCTCGGTGGAGTTCGCAAGTAAATACAACGTGCCGCTGCGCGTGCTCTCCTCGTTCGCGGAGGGCGGCGGAACGCTCATCGCTCCTGAGGATGTGTCTATGGAACAACCCCTACTGTCTGGAATCACCGTCAATCGTGACGAGGCGAAACTCACGGTCCTCGGTGTGCCCGATAAGCCGGGGATCGCCGCGCGTATCCTGGGTCCGATCGCCGATGCGAATATCGAAGTCGATATGATCGTTCAAAACGTCGCGGCGGATGGTACCACGGATTTCACCTTTACGGTGCATCGAAACGACTATGACAGGGCATTGGAGTCCCTTGGAAAAGTCGCCCGCGATCTGGCGGCACGTGGAGTCGAGGGGGATAACAAGATCGTGAAGATCTCGGTGGTGGGCGTGGGCATGCGTTCCCACGCCGGGATTGCGTCTAAGATGTTTCGGGCCTTGGCCGAGGAGGGGATCAACATTCGCATGATTTCAACCTCCGAAATCAAGATTTCCGTCGTTGTTGATGAGAAATACCTAGAGCTTGGGGTTCGAACCTTACACAGTGCGTTCAGTCTGGAAAAAAGTTCCACCTAAGCAGTTAAAAGTTCAGCAATTCATCTCGCATTTAGCGTTTGCACGGGTTAAACTGATCAATGTAGGGCAGGAGCCCTTTGCTTTAAGGCGGGGAACAAAGCACAATTTCTCAGGCGTCAAGTACGCTAGTGATAATGGAGGCAGGAGATGCTGATACTGACTAGGAGAGTCGGCGAGTCATTGATGATTGGCGACAATGTCACTGTAACGGTGCTCGGAGTGAAGGGAAACCAAGTACGTATAGGCGTGAACGCACCGAAGGAAATAGCCGTGCATAGGGAGGAGATCTACCAGCGGATCCAACAGGAAAAGGCGGGGGCGATAGGCAAGGCCAGCGTCGCCGTGGAGCCGGAGCTAGAAAAAGGTGTACAACAAGGATAAACCTTACCTTTAAGACTGGGCGGGTCTGCGATAACTTAGACAAAGCGCGGGTTTGTAAGGCGTGGAGAGATGGCCGAGCGGCTGAAGGCACTCCCCTGCTAAGGGAGTATGGGGCTAAAAACTCCATCGAGGGTTCGAATCCCTCTCTCTCCGCCATCCTCACGTCTACAATCCGCAGATGATCGGGGATCCTAGACTGCGCCCGTAGCTCAGTTGGATAGAGTACCTGGCTACGAACCAGGGGGTCGGGAGTTCGAATCTCTCCGGGCGCGCAAAATCAATAGGCTACAGAGATTATCTAGATTAGTTTTAGCTTATTGTACGAGTCGTTATCGTACAAATCCTCGTGGCCTAGTATTTTTTAATTCAAAAATGAGCCTGAACCGAGCCCCTAAGGCCCCCACTGGAGAGTGAAGAAGTGGAGGACTTGGGGAAGAAGTTCGACCACGCGACGGGCCATGAGTTGCCGGTCGGATCATACGCGCTGATGCCTAAAGGAGTGAGACACTTAACTCGGTTCGCGGCGTAGAAAGTGTAGCGCCGGAGGCTTGCCCCTGAGATCCATAACGCCTGCCGGCGCGGCTGTCTCCACCTGGCCTTGGTCTGCAATTCGCTGGGCGATGCGATCTCGGCGTACCCTCCAGACATAGCCGCCAAGGACGCCGCCGCCCAGGGTCAAGGTGAGCAGGCCGAGGGTTACAAACTGGGTCAAAAGCATCACGCCACCCAAGCCCAGCGTACCCGCCAAGGCGGCCCCGACCTTCAGGTTCGCCCGGGCGTGGGCACGGTTCGTCTCTTTAACGAGCTTCTTATGGGTCTGCTCGATGATCTTGCTCTTCTCTCGCTCTACGCTTACCCGAAGCTTCTCCCGCTCGCGCGCCAGATCTTCCTTGGTTCGAGCCACCGCTTCCTTTTTCACCCGTTTGGCTATCGAACCGAACCAGAAGGCCGCAAGAACGCCCGTGATCAAGCCGATCACGCCGAACGTGACCCAGTACTCCTGAATAGGGGTCTTCAGCGCGGCGTAGACCAGAACGGCCGTCGCCGTTTGTAAAATGATAATGCCGGGGAGAAACCTAAACATCCCGGTATCCCGTTAGGTGCGAATCATATCGCTTTGCGACAGGCTCGGCGCCGGCTGAAATCGGACGCGATCGAACGATGGTCACATCGACTAAACACATAGGACATTGGCTTCGGAAGTTTCAGAAGGTGTTGAGTCCAGTGCCGCATGAGGCCCTTACCGCCCAAAGGATAGGCAATTCACGGTTCCTTCGCAACGCTACGATCGAGCACCAGCGTAGCCTCGGCAAGCGTTTTAGCTGGAAGTTTCATAGTCCACACGATACCCTATCCAGTAGGTCCATGCAGCATCCCTTTGAAGGTGTCTTGCATGGGTAATCGCGTCGAAGACAGGATCTTGTCGAGTCTTGAGCGCAAGTGTGCATCTATGGTGACATCAAGCAACCTCTCGCGGGGGTAAGGGTTTCGATACCTGACATGGACACCAACCATGGGTGAATCCCAGGGGGTCCTCTACGTCGTCGGTATCGGTCCGGGTGCCCAGGATCACGCCACCCCGGCGGCGCTCGCGGCCATCGCCGATGCGGAGCTGGTCGTCGGCTATACGACCTACATCAGGCTGGTCGGCCCCCTCATCAAAGGCAAGGACGTGATCCGGACCGGCATGACCGAGGAGATCGGGCGAGCGCGCGCGGCCGTCGAGCGGGCACGGGACGGGGGCCGGGTAGCGCTCATCTCCTCCGGCGACGCGGGGGTCTACGGAATGGCGGGGCTGGTCTTCGAGGTCTTGCGGGACATGGGCTGGAGGCGCGGCGATTCACCCGATCTCCGCATCGTCCCCGGTATGACCGCGATGAACTCCTGTGCTTCGCTGGTCGGCGCGCCATTGGTCCACGACTTCTGCACCATCTCGCTCTCGGATCTGCTCACGCCCTGGCCGGTCATCGCGCGCCGCATCGAGGCGGCGGCCTCCGCCGACTTTGTGGTGGGTCTCTACAACCCCGCGAGCGGCCGCCGCACCCAGCAGATCGTGGAGGCTCAGGCGATTCTTAGTCGCTACCGCGATGGCCAGACACCCGTGGCGTTGGTGAAGAGCGCCTACCGCAAACGCCAGCACGTGGTCCTCTCCGATCTCGACAACTTTCTCGACTACGAGATTGGGATGCTGACCACTGTACTCGTGGGTTCGTCCAATACTTTCGTCTTCGAGGGGTACATGGTGACGCCGCGCGGCTACACGAATAAATACACCGCGGCGGGCGAGGTCTTGCCGGGACAACGGCCCGGCTACTCGCTGGTCTTGCCCGCGACAGAGATCGAGTGATGGCGCGAGTCGGGCGGCTTGCGGGCGCCATCCTTACCGAGACCGAGGGCCGGTGGTTCTTGGTCGGTAACACCAAGGAGCCCTGCGATTTCCGCTCGGAGGGCTTCGAGCCGCCCGCCGCAATCGACGCCCTCAAGCAGGCTTATATAAGGCTGTCCGTGACGGGGGCGGCGCGGATCAATCCGCCGTGCTTGACGCTAGCCCTCGAAGGAGAAGCGCTGGCACAGCTCCTGACCAGGCGGTTCCTGATCGAGCGCAACGCTTCGGTGAGCGATCGGCTTTGGCGTCTCGTGATCGGCGTGGACGAGGAGGGCGAAGGGCCGGAGGCGGAAGAGTTCGACGCTCAATGGATCGCAGAGATCCCGGACAGGGTCTGGGATCTTGTGCGCGATACGGTCCTCAGGTGCCTGTGATGCGCGTCTACATCATCGGCGCCGGTCCGGGGGATCCCAAGCTCCTCACGCTGCGCGCGGCCGAGTTGATCGAGCACTGCCCGGTGGTGCTCTACACCGGCTCGCTGGTGCCGCGGGAGGTGCTGGCGCACGCCCGCGCGGACGCCCGGGTGCTCGATTCCTCCGGCATGACGCTCGACGAGATCATCGCAATCATCGTCGCGGCGCGTGATGCCGGCCAGGATGTCGCGCGCGTGCATACCGGCGACCCGCTCATCTTCGGCTCCACGGCCGAGCAAATGCGGCGGCTCGCGGCCCTCGGCATTCCTTACGAGATCGTGCCGGGGGTGTCCGCGTTCACGGCGGCGGCGGCCGTGCTCGGGCGGGAGTTGACGCTACCCGAGCTCTGCCAGACCGTGATCCTGACCCGTGCCGAGGGCCGCACTCCCATGCCCGCGGGGGAAGCGCTCGCCGAGCTCGCCCGCCACCGCGCCACTCTGGCCCTGTTTCTCAGCATCACCCTCCTCAAGGAGGTGAGCAAGGCCTTGATCCCGGACTACGGGGCCGACTGTCCCGTGGCCGTGGTCCACAAGGCCACCTGCCCCGATCAGAAGATCGTGGCCGGGACGCTCGCCGACATCCACGAGAAGGTGAAGGCTGCGGGGATCCGCTCGCAGTCGATGATCCTGGTGGGTCGGGTGCTGACCGCGATCGACTTCGCCGATTCGCGTCTCTACGCGCCGGACTTCAGTCACCGTTTTCGCAAGGCCAAGCGGCAAGCACCCTAAACCATCGAATAGGAGAAGTATATGTCGAATATCAGCCAAACGCAGTGGGTGTTCCCGAGGCTGGACGGCGCATGAGCCTATCTCCCTGCCCGGCGCTCTTGCTGAGCGCCCCCGCCTCGGGCCAGGGCAAGACCACGGTCACGGCCGGCCTCGCACGCTACCACACCGCCCAAGGGCGCCGCGTGCGCGTGTTCAAGACCGGCCCTGATTTTATCGATCCGATGATCCTCGAGGCCGCGAGCCGCCACCCGGTCTACCAACTCGATCTGTGGATGGCCGGTGAAGCCGAGTGCCGGCGCTTGCTGCATAACGCCGCCCAAGAGGCCGATCTGATCTTGATCGAGGGCGTCATGGGCCTCTTCGACGGCCGGCCCTCGAGCGCCGATCTGGCCGTGCGCTTCGGCGTCCCGGTGCTCGCCGTGATCGACGCGAGGGCCATGGCGGAGACCTTCGGGGCGCTCGCCCTGGGCCTGGCGACGTATCGGGCGGGGCTCTCGTTTGCCGGGGTCCTGGCCAACCGCGTCGCGAGCGCAACCCACGGCGAGATGTTGAGCGCGAGCGTGCTAGCTGGCATTGCGTACAGGGGCGCTCTGTTCCGGCGTTCCGGCTTTGAATTACCTGAGCGCCACCTCGGCTTGGTCCAAGCACAGGAGCTCGGCGATCTCGATGCACGGCTCGATGCACTGGCGGACGCGATTGCCCAGACCGAACTCAGAGATTTGCCGGAACCCGTGGCCTTCGCACCCGAGCGCAGGCTTGAGCACCCGCGCCTATTGGAAGGCACGCGCATCGGAGTCGCCCGCGATCTCGCCTTCTCCTTTGTCTATCCCGCGAATCTCGATCTCTTGCGGGCGCTAGGGGCGGAGCTGGTGTTTTTCTCACCGCTCCGAGACACCGAGCTGCCCGCGGTCGACAGCGTGTATCTGCCGGGCGGTTATCCCGAGTTGCATATCGAGGCACTGGCGAACAATCAGGGGATGAAACAGGGCATCAGCGATCACGTGGCGGCGGCCAAGCCCTTGCTCGCCGAGTGCGGCGGCATGCTCTATCTCCTCGATGAGCTCAGCGATCGCGAGGGACGGGCGGGGAGCATGTGCGGGATACTCCCGGGCCGGGCCCGCATGCAGGGGCGGTTGATGGGACTCGGGTTACAGTCGGCCCGCTTCGAGGCCGGGGAGCTCCGCGGCCATACCTTTCACCACTCGGCGCTCGAGACCCCGATGCAGCCGAGCGAAAAAGGAGCCCGCCAAAACGGGACTGCCGGCGAGGCCATCTACCGCAGCGGCCGCCTGACGGCCTCGTACCTGCACTGGTACCTGCCTTCAGGGCCCGCGGTGGCGGCGGAGCTCCTGCGTCCATGATGGCCCGCCAGAAGTACAGGACCTGCCCCTGATGCACCGCTACCCCTCGCAAGACATCGCCGCCATCTACCGGGTCATCGCCGAGCGCCGCGACATGCGGCACTTCCTGCCCGACCCGATCGATCCGGCCGTGCTCGGGCGCCTACTCGAGGCCGCGCACCAGGCCCCGAGCGTGGGGCTTATGCAGCCCTGGCGCGTCGTGCGTGTCACCGATCCGGCTTTGCGTCGAGAGATCCACGGGCTGGTCGATGAGGAACGGCGGCGCACCGCCGATGCCTTGGGCCAGCGCCGCGACGAGTTCCTGCGCCTCAAGGTCGAGGGCATCCTGAGTTGTGGCGAGATCCTGGTCGCCGCGCTCTGCGACGGGCGGGAGGCACATGTCTTCGGGCGGCGTACACTGCCGGAGATGGATCTCTGCTCGGTCGCGTGCGCCATTCAAAACCTCTGGCTCGCCGCCCGGGCCGAGGGGATCGGTCTGGGCTGGGTATCGATGTTCGATCCCGCCGCGCTGGCCGGCTTACTAGGCATGCCCGAAGGTGCAAAACCGGTGGCCATTCTCTGTCTCGGGCACGTGGAGGCGTTCTACCCCGCTCCGATGCTCGAGCTTCAGGGTTGGACCCAGAAGCGCGCGCTCGAGGATCTGGTGTTCCACAATACCTGGGGTCACAGCGAGTTGCCGGCTTGAGCCGGTACCCGATCGAGATGCCCCAACGCATCGTCTCCGAGATCGAGGAAACCACGAAGGTGCGTATTGCCCTGGATCAGGCGCTCCAAGGCCTGTGTGCACGAGCGCCGGACAGCCCCGAGATCCCAGCCTTGGCCAATTCCTCTTAGGATGTGGGCGGAGGTATGAGCGCCGATTACGCTCCTGTAGGTCGGCGATGATGTCCCGCTACCACACCACAGGTACGCGATAGCGTTGAAAGATGGGGTCGGAGGTTACCACTGTAAAGCCTTCAAGCCGTGCCTGCGCGATCAGCATGCGGTCGAAGGGATCTTTGTGCGGTCCGGGTAAGCGGCCCGCCGCGAGCGCATGGGGCAGGGAGATCACCACGGGCTTGAAACCTTCGCGGCGGAGGTGTTCATCCAGTCCATCGACAAACGCTGCCGCCACGGATAACTTACCGAGACGATATTTGGTGGCGATCTCGAAGGCGCTCGCGCTGCTGACGAAGGCCTCGTTTTCCGGGTCGGCGACCACATCGCGG
>JBOIDH010000089.1:0-8114 GCA_050740495.1 Gammaproteobacteria bacterium
GGGTACATAGGATACACAAACTAATAAGTCAGGACCTGACCCCGCCTCGTGCGGGTTGGAAGCGTAACATCTTGTCCTGACGCCGAGTGCAACGAGGGGACCGCTGCCGGGAGGCAGCGGCGCCCGCTGGAAGCGCTGGTTGGACATTTGTCTACTTTCTAGCTTCCGTTAGAGCTGAGATCAACTTTTCGACATATATGCCACCCGGCGGGAGAAGTTGAGCTGCCGTTTCGTCAGCGGAAAGTTCGATCAAACGCTGGGAATGTAGTTTTCGCAGCAGTCGAAAAAAATAGGCTTGTGATTTACACCCCGTCCAAGATTGCAAGTCTTTGGTGGAAATCGCTTCGGGCATAGAACCCAGCAGCAAAAGCAACTGGTCCTTCAGGGGCAACTTGGGGTCCAGGACTCTCTTGCCGGCATCGCCCTGCCAAACAAGTGGCGTTCGGCGCTCAGCCAGTGTGTTCACGAGCGCCTGCGCATCGTGAATTGACACGCGATGTAACACGCGGACCAACTCCGCCATAACCCAGTTGGCCATCGACAGGACGGCGACCGCGTCCATGTAATTAGGATCGACGTCTCCGCCTACATGACCTACACCGCGATTGTTCCGAATTTCATACAACGCTGGCAAAAGGCGAGGTATCAGAATCTGAAAACTTCGCGGGACATGCGTGTGCGCCTCGAGGGCTCGACACGCGGTGACGAAATCTCTTCGTTTAGACGGAGTCGCCGGATAAGCGTTCTTGGCGTGTCCAACTAATATCGTAAAAACGATCTCGCAAAACTTTCCTCCGCTCAATTCAGACGGTAACCAGCGATGCTCAAGGAAGTTTTGAACGATGCTGCGATATTCCTCCAGCAACGAGTTCCGTAACCCATCTGGAAGCGCACTAAATGCGTCTGCCGTCGTCGTGATCACGACGGATAGCCGAGTTCGCTCAGGCCCTCAGGCGTGATGAAAAACCCGTCATCTTTTTTCTCACAGTGACCCTTACGGACATTGTGATTCAGGGCGTCGGCAGGGTTCCCAAGCCTCTTCTGGTGGTTGTCGGAAAGCGCCTTCGAAACTTTCGATGTCGTCAGCAGCGTTTCGCCGCGCAACCGTAGCCAGCCTGCTGTAGCGAGGAATCGCTTTACCTGGTTCGTTTCGCCGCCCTTCGACTTAATGTGCGAGACAAGAGTACCCACCGATCCGGTGTTTGCTGGAGCAGCTGCGCTGTTGTTCGCTGCCGGTGCCGCGGTGGCGGACGGGGCCGGCTGGAGTTTTGATAGCTCGGTGGCGGCTGCGAGGATCTTGTTCAGCTGTTCCGATAACCATGTTTGCTCGCCTTGGCCAGAAAAGATAATGCCCGCGACGTTGATCTCGATTTTGCTTTCACTCATGAAAATATCCCTGCGCTAGTAGCTAGTAGTAATAATACTATACTAACACGTAGGGCGAGAGAGAATGCTCATTTGGGAATCTAGGACAACATCCTCGGCCTACCAAGTGTCCAACGAATAGAACTCGTAGGGCGGAACGCTGTAGGTGGTTTCGCCGAATGAATGCGTCCCATCCGGCGGAACGCCCACAAGGGGCTTCCGCCCTGACCTACGAGCTCATGTCACGCAGCCCCATTCATGGCGTTGGACTGATTGTAATGCTGATGACCTTCATGAAGAACGGCATCCTAGAGGAGCATCTTAGAGAAGAGCTGGCGTGCCTCGGTGCTCACGCTTCATACTCTTGAGCCGCGTCGAGGCGCACGGTGCCGTCATCCCAGAAGGCGAGCGTGATGAGGTTGGGCCGACAGCAGACCGCGCAGTCCTCGGTGAACGTCTGGCGGCGTCCCCCGCTCGGGTCTACAAAAACGTCGTTGTCCTCGCCGCAGAACGCGCAACTGTACGTCACGATCCTCATTCTACACGCTATCATGTCCTGCAAGGAGAGACTCCCGGGTGTACCCTTCGGGCGAGTCCGAAATATCCGCACAACAAAGGAGCTCACGCCTTAAGCCGGTATCCGGTTTTGAAGATCCACCACACGGCACCTAGACATAGGGCAAGGAACCCGAGCGTTACCGTCACGCTTACACCGACGCTCACGTCGGCAATCTCGTAGAAGCTCCAGCGGAAACCGCTGATCAAATAGACGACAGGATTAACCATCGTTACGGTCTGCCAAAATGGAGGCAGCATATTCACGGAGTAAAACGTACCGCCGAGGAAGGTCAGCGGGGTGATGACAAGCAAGGGCACCACCTGCAACTTCTCAAAGCCATCCGCCCAAATTCCAATGATGAACCCTAGCAGGCTGAACGTGACCGCCGTCAACACGAGGAAGCTGAGCATCCATACGGGATGAGCAATGCGCAGGGGCACAAACAAGCCCGCGGTTGCCAGTATGATCAAGCCCAAAACAACGGACTTGGTGGCTGCCGCGCCGACATAGCCAAGTATGATCTCGAAAGGGGAGACGGGTGCCGACAGCAGCTCGTAGATCGTGCCCGTAAACCGGGGGAAGTAGATCCCGAACGAGGCGTTGGCGATGCTCTGCGTTAGCAGCGAAAGCATGATCAGACCCGGTACGATAAATGCTCCATAACTCACCCCGTCGATCTCGGCAATGCGTGAGCCGATGGCGGCTCCGAAAACCACGAAATACAGTGAAGTCGAAATCACCGGAGAGACGATGCTTTGCATCAAGGTGCGCCATGTGCGCGCCATCTCGAAGACGTAGATCGCTCGGACCGCCCGAAAGTTCATTTCGATTGTCTCACCAGATCGACGAAGATGTCCTCGAGCGAACTCTGGGTTGTGTTGAGGTCGGTGAACACAATCCCTGCCGTGCTCAGGTCCTTCAGGAGTGCGCTGATGCCGGTGCGCTCTGCCCGCGTATCGTAGGTATACATCAGCTCGCTGCCGTCTGCGTTCACTTCCAGGCCATAAACAGCGAGATTCGGCGGAACGCGGGTGAGCCGGTTGTGCAGCTGGAGCACGAGCTGCTTTTTGCCGAGCTTGCGCATCAGCTCGTCTTTCCGTTCGACCAGGATGATCTCACCCTTTGCGATCACCCCGATCCGATCAGCCATTTCTTCGGCTTCTTCGATGTAGTGGGTGGTCAAGATAATTGTCACGCCGGACGCGCGGAGCGTTCGCACGACCTGCCACATGTCCGTGCGCAGCTCGACATCGACTCCGGCCGTTGGCTCATCAAGGAATAGAATCCGCGGCTCGTGCGAGAGAGCCTTCGCAATCAAGAGCCGGCGCTTCATCCCGCCGGACAGTGTCATAACCTTGCTTTCCTTCTTGTCCCACAAGGACAGATCCTTGAGCACCTTCTCGATGTAGCCGGGGTTCGCCGGCTTGCCAAACAATCCCCGGCTGAATGTGACGGTCGCCCAAACGCTCTCGAATGCGTCCGTCGTCAGTTCCTGAGGAACCAGACCGATCATCGAGCGGACCGTTCGGTACGCGGCGACTATGTCGTGACCATCGACCGAGACCGCGCCCTCGCTTGGGTTCACGATGCCGCAGATGATGCTGATCAGTGTCGTCTTGCCGGCGCCGTTTGGGCCGAGCAGGGCGAAAATCTCGGCGCGGCGAATGTCCAGGTTGATGCGCTTCAGGGCCTGGAATCCGGAGGCATAGATTTTGGAAAGATTCGCGACGGAGATGATGGGTATCACCGCGGTGATTCTAGCAGATGTCGAAGAATCAGCGGCCGCCGTTGACCATAAGTTGGCAACGATGCTTTAGGTAGGTGTTACTGCGGCTTCGGAGTGTTTTGTCCGTCGAGAACCAAGATGGCGTCGCCGAGCCCGCTGGTCGAGAACGAAACGAGTTGTTCGTCCACCGGGATATCGGGATCAAGGGCGATGGTTACGCCGTCCGGCGGGGACAGGATGCTTTGCCGCCGCGAACCGGAGCGAAGTTGCTTTTAATCGTGGTCTGTCCAATGCTCCCCGGGCGATGATGTCCTTGGCCATGCCTTCGAGACCGAGCCGCTGGCCGTCCTCGGGCAGATAGCTCGTAGGATGTGCCGACGAAGGAGGCGCATCGCTCGCGATCGATGCGCTGCGTACCTCAGCGCATCCAGTCGCGGGCTAACGCCTAGCGCAACTCGATCACCAAGCGCTTACCCAACACTTTCGCCGCCTTCCGCAACTTTGAAAGGGTGGTGTTGGCGTCCGGTTGCTCTATCTTCTGGTAGGCTTGCCAGGTGGTTCCCATTGCTTCGGCAACCTCGCCTTGTGAACGTGAAGCTCGCGCCGTCCGTAACAATAGCGCGGCCTGCACCTTGGCATCGGGCGCTATCAAGTAAATGTCCTTTCCCTCCATCTGACCGAGAAAGCGCTGAATACGTTCGGAGACTGTATCCTGAGTGGCAAGGTCTGGACAGTTACTGTAAGAACTCCATGTTCCGCCGCCAGCTTTGATCACTTCCTCGACGAACGAGACACAGTTATTAGGTATTACCCCCAAGTCCAGGTGTTCGCCATCAGTCCTTCCAAGTACAGTAGGGATCCCTGGGGATTGGGCAGAGAAAGATATCTGCGTCGCAATTCTGTTTTGCCCGCTTCCCGCAAGTGCCGCTTATAGTCGGATTTACTCATATAGCGGGGATAACCGTGAACTCCGCAACATGGAAATAGTAGCCGCCGTGATTTGGGGTATGGAGTAGCAAGTGACCGCAGATGTTCGGGCCATCGCCACTTACGGCAACAACAGCTATCTTAGAGCAATCAATTTCAATTAATCCGCATTGATCAAGTACTTCGCCATGGTAAGGTTTTACTCTCCTTAAACTTTGATGAGATTACCGTGTCGCCTCCGCCATAGAGCGGCCGGTTACCCGACCGCCCCGGCACAGATCCCGGCGTGCGGGACTACCGCACCGGGCTCCTCGGTGATACTCGCTTCGCAGTCAGCGAAGACCTCATTATGCCACACGGGATAAGGACGCAGCGCCGCCTACGCGGGACCACCCCCAAATTCTGCTAAGGAGCCCTGAAAGTATATGCGACCCCTCAGTTGCAAAAGGGGTTTTTCAGCCATGGACTTTGGGGTTGCTCTAGGCTTTTCAGGAACTCAATCAGATCACGCTTCGATTCGGTCGTGAGATTGACACCGTACTCATGACCTTGATTGCTGTTGCCGAATTGCGTTGTATCGAAGAGAAACGATCCGTCCGCCGAGGCTCCACAATCGTATCCCATTGTTGATAAGTCATATTTTCTGCAACCGACGGTGAAGGTTTTCGGCCTTTTATCGGTTGGCTCGAGAAGGTCGACCAGCGTGGGCACGGAACCGTTGTGCAGATACGGCCCTGTGAAAATGACGCCCTCAAGCGACCGCGCTTTGTACCCTTCCACAGGCTGCACTAGCGCATTGTTACGGCAGTTGCTCAGCTTCAATTTTTGCAGCAACGAGATCTTGTGGATGTCGAAAGCTTCCGTGATCATGCTGCCAATTACAAAAGCCCGGTAAGCCGCAGCGGAGGTCGTATTATCCGCGCCAATCTTGTTATCTCCTCCGCCCTTTTTATAGTCTTGTAACAAAGCATCCGGAACGATGGCCGTTCTGAGGAAATTGGCGTTGAAGTACTCTTGTTCAGTGCCCACCTCTTTCACTGGATTGACCGTAATCCTCCAGTAGGAATTCAAGAAGATATTGGGGAAGGTCGATTCGGGCTGAATCGAATGGCAGCTCTCGCAGTCTTTGACGAAGATCTCTTTGCCGCGAGCCACGCGATCAGCGGCGAGCGGTTCGGCTAAACCGGCATGAACAAGGTCGTTCCAGCTGGGTGATCGCAGCTTGTCGTACAATCGTTCGAATCCATAGACGCCGTCGAGGTTAGCGGTCGTGCGATACCGTGGCCGCCCCGATGCGTCAGCCTCTACCCAGTTCTTGCCGTACGTTGCCGTGGCCTGGCCCATGTTCCGGCCGATGGAAGAATGGACATTGCCAAACCACTGGACGAACTGCTCCTGCGTCATACCCCATAGATGCGGAAGGCTGGTTGGTGGCTGAGAGGACCGGCAATTCCTCGGGTCCGTGTATTTTTTATTGAGATCCGCACTTCCCATTCGGTCGGTCATATAGCAGAGCAAGTCGTTGGTGGCGCCGCCGAGACCATCGATGCGGCCAGGCCCGTAAGGGATCTCGGCGTTTTCCTGGTTAAGAAACCGGTGGTTCCTACCGACCCAGCCTTTAAGGTCTTCACTGTATATCTGTAGGTTTTTTCGGACTGATGCTTCCGACGCTTGCAAGGCCTTTGCAAAACGGCCCAATTTGTCAGCATCTAGAATGGTGCTGTCAACGCTTTTCAAGATGTCATATTCAAGAGTTTGGATATTGAACAAGCTCTGACCGCCTTCGATGAGTAGTTTCTTGCCGGCGATTTCGATCATTCCCGTATGGCATGCGGTGCAGTTAACGCCAACCCACTTCTTCTCCCCATAAAGGTGTGATGTCTCAATATCCTCGACGCTGGCCATTCCGATTGGAAGCCGGTCGGGGTTCTTGGAGGTGTCCGCTGATCCTATATCCGCGGGTATCAACCCATAGCTTGAGATATTGTCGATCAACTTTACATTTGACCCGCTCAATTCAAGCGCAAGAAACCACCGGAGAGGCATCAGCTGGGAGCCTTCGTATAGATGGTAAGCGGTTTTGGCCTCGTCCTCGGTCCAGCCTTGAGGAACTGTTAGAGCTTTGTTGGCCGAGCTTTGAACGGCTTGAGCTAAAACCAATGGTGAGCCCAAGCATCCGGTGATAACCAGACAACAGATTACTGCTTTCTTGTTCATTTAGGCGGGCCTCTCTTTGGAGATCAAAGATCCAGTTTGGGGACAGGAAATTGTGAATACGTCCACTAGGCGGAACCTAGGGTTGTCGGCGAAACTCTCGACGGGCTCGTCGATTCCGATCACATATCCAGTAAGCGTGTCACGCGTGATCTTGATGCGGACCAGATGCCGGAATCGGTCCGCGCGGGCACCGCCCCCCGCCTCGTTGTTGTGACCGTTGAATGCGAGCGCGACGGCCCAATACCATCCGAACCAGAAACAGCTCAAGAGCGCCCCGATCACCGCCGCGGAGACGATCCGTAGTAGGTCTACGGGCTGCGCCGGGTCGCCCCAGTGTAGCATGAGGACCGCAAGGAATGGGACGAGCCCCGCAGCCAGCCACGCGATCGAAAGCTTGCGCGCACACGCTGCTTGATCGGTGTAGGTAAACTCTCCGTCCGTTCTGAAGAAATGCCGCGCAAAGGCCGTGATCGAACCGATGAGCAGGATCATGCTGACGATCTCCCACCATTCACAATAGGCGATCAGCACAAAAGGCACGGCGAGCTGAACGAACGCGTGCCAAGCGCCGAGTCGCAAGAATCGCCCTCGGTCTTTCGTCTCATACAGTGCCCCGGCAACAAAGAATGCCGACCCCATGAAGTGCGCAATCGCCAGGCCTAAGACTAAGAGCGTCATGATATCGGTGAACAATACAGAGGCATTGTATACGCCGAAGCGCCAGACCCCAAAGCTGACAGTGCTAAAGGAGGCGGCGATCAAAGCAAACGGCAGGTACGCTTCCAGAGCATGCCACACCCCGTGGTCTCGTGCGGGGCTTATGTCTTGCAGTCCTTCCACATGCTTTTTGCGCGCGGTCAACACATCGCTCACGGCCCGGCATAAAACCAGGCCAACGCTAAAAACGCCTATGTACATAAATACTAGGAAGCTGGCAAGGAAAGCCGGTGGTGTCCCGCCTAGTTGGGAAAAGGCGCCGAATCCTAGGGGCGCTATCAACCAGATCAGGGTCAAAGCAAACCAACGCAGGCGGGTGTTATGCCACTCCTCATCCCCGGCCCCCGCGAGCTTGCTCGCGTTAGTCTTGATCTCGAAGGCAAGGTATAGCAACACGCCAAGCAACACCGTTGCAAACAGGAGATCGAGCAATGGGAACACGGTGCCAGGCGTGGCCTCGCACGGTGTGCGCAAGACCCATTGAATGCGCTCTAGGAGCGACTCGGGATTGGCCGCACACTTTGCCGTCCCCAAGGGACGCTGCGCATCAGCGATTCTAGTCAACCACTCGAACGCGGACCAGCTGCTGTCGGGAACCGTGGC
>JBOIDH010000090.1:0-8103 GCA_050740495.1 Gammaproteobacteria bacterium
GCGCGGAAAACCAGCCTTCGGTAACTGGCCGAAACGCTCCTTCCAGCGTGACACTATCGAGATCCACAGCTCCGGCCAGTGCCGCGTGAGCGCCGCCTCCAGCCGGTTCTGCTGTTGCTGGTGCTGCTTCTGGTAGAGTCGGTAGAGGCCGCCCCATGGCATCGTGGCTGCGCGCTTGGCACTCATCAGATGGACCTCGATACCCGCCTCACGCAACTGCCTGCGCAGCGTATCCCCGTAGACCCCGGTGGACTCCATCACCGCCGTGAGCGATGCACACGGCAAACCCCTAAGCCGCTCAAGCAGCGCCGGCGTTCGGCAGGCTGCGCCCAGTGACCATCACCTCCCGTTCGCTGTCCATCAATACCCCATACTGCTCGACCTTGGCCACATCAATGGCCCACACCACCGCCCGCTCCCTGACCCGATCGGCCACCTCTTCCCACCGAATCCCGTTGACTTTCTGAGCACGATAGTTATGCTTCTTCATGGCGAGAATACCTCCTGCGTTATGGGTTGCTGGCTATTGCCCCCATATTCTGAGGATTCTCGCCTATTTCTTATAGCTGACTACGCGCTGAGCATTCGCGTGGAGTAGCGGGGCAGAGGACACCCCCAAAGGTCTCAAAAATGAACCCGTCCCCTATTGCGCTATAGGTTGGGACAACAAAGGAGCGCAAAGCGCCGTAGACACGTGAGAAGTTTTCTCAGTTGTCACTGACCCCTATGTTTTCTGGAGTCCCTTCTCCCTCAGGGAGAAGGTTTAGGATGAGGGAATCAAATCAAACACATGCGTTGATTATTCCGATCCCCTCACCCCCGCCCTCTCCCGGTGAGCCCGGTGGGAGAGGGAGAAAAGACGGTGCCTCTTCCGGAGGAACAGGGAGGTATCTCGAATTTCAAATATGTTTGGCTAGGTTTCTAACGGTGGGCCGTGCTTCGGGTCTTTGGGGTTCATTTCCTCGAATTTCTTTCTCAAGTTCTCCATCTCTTCTTCGAGCTTGGGTAGTATTTCCTCGCGCAGGGAATCTTTCGCCTCGCTTTGCGCTTTTTGAATTTCCTCGAGCAGCCGCCGCCATTCCTCGCGCAACTGACGGGCTCCGTCGGAGTCCGGAATGTTTTCGAACTCCCGCCGAAAACGCTCCGTCTGTTCTCTCAAGTTCCGGAGGCCTTCCGCCATCCCCCCAAACAGCTCGTTAAACGGGAACAGCGGGGCCGATGCTACGGTGCCTTGAACCGTCGCGCCCTCTTCTAGCGGCGTTCCAGCGGCGCCGGCGTGAATAATCTCGACTTGCTTTCGTTGCGCACCAGATAGGCGATCAGCGATCCGGAAGCGAGCATCCGTGGTCGCTAACTCTCGCTTCTCCTTGGCGATCTCGAGGTTGGCGATAAACCCATCGGGATCGCGGGACTCCACGGAAGCGACGGCGCCGACCGTGTTATTTTCGAACACCACGGGATCGCCCGCCGTGAGGCCGTAGGTTTTTTCAAGCTCCATTTTTAGGCGCAAAGTTCCGTCCGCGCAGCCGTAGAACAAGAGGCTGAGCGCCAAAGAAAGCAATGACGATTTCAAGATCATGTGCACTCTCCACTCACACCCGAACGACGCTAAACCGACCGGCCTCTTTCGCTTCGACGATCCCCGCGCCAATGTCCCATGCTCAACCGCGGACCCGCAAGTACCCGCCGTGTCCGGCGCAACCGGTATCCCTCCGGCAATCGGGTCCGCGGCGATCTCCTGGCGGAGCTGCGCCGAGGTGTTCGCGTCGTTCTTGAGTCCCGGCGCGGCAATGTGACACGGCGTCGCGAGGTGCGAGAGTCCGTGCAGAGGACTCCACCGGATCGAATCAGCTCTCAGTTCAAAAATCGCGGTTCAAGAATTTGCTCGACATCGGGCTTGCGAGTCAGTCCGCCACTCCCAAGGAAAAAATCGACGTACAATCGCGCGGTATAGTAGGTCGAGCGCGTCGTCTCTCCGGCTTTAAAGAGCTGGATATTGTCCTGCAGGGTTGTCAAGCGAATGCCTGCGAGGGAGATCGTATTCGGACCGACGTTTAGCACTCTTGCCGCGAGGGTGTTGCCCTGATCCGGATGGGCCTTCCAATAGTCTACTGCCTTGAACCACCCCTTGACGAAGGCACTGAGCGCCTGCGCACGCTCGCGCAACACTTCGCCGCGCACCGCGACCACATCCTGGATGAGGCCGGGAGTCGCGGCGCTCGTGAACAACACGCGCGCACCCTCGTCCTGGGCTTGCGTGACGAAGGGCTCCCAGGTGTGGCCGGCATCGACTTCGCCGCTCTTGAGCTTTGCGGGGAGTTCTGCGGCGTCGGTGTCCACCAGACGGATATCGGCCGAGCTGAGGCCGTGGGACTTGAGCACGGTGAGCACAAAGAGCTCCGCGAAACTCCCAAGGTTCACGCCGAATACCCTGCCCCTGAGGTCCTCGACCTTTTCAACGCCGGGTCGCGCGAGCACCGCATCGCCCCCCTCCGAGATATCGGTGACCAGGATGATGCGGACATCGGGGTGCACCAGCGTCAACTCTACGATGTCGCCGAGCGATGCCCCGATGACATCGTATTCCCCCGCGCCGAAGTCCGCGATCATGGCGTCGGTGTCATCACGTTTCGTGGCATTGACGATGAGACCCTCTTCGGCGAAATAGCCTTTTTCGGCGGCGATGAGGGCCGGGTAGTAGCCGGGCCAGTAGTCGTAGCCGAATCGTAGCGTCGCGGGTGTCCCCATGAGGACGTCGCCGTCACAGGACGCGATCAAGACGGTGATCGGAATGAGGCCCAGGATCCGCCGCCAGCCGCGCCTCATAACACGTCCACCTTCGCGGCGAACATATAGCCCACGCCGCGTTCGGTCTTGATAAGCTCCGGATCGCCGGGGTTGGCTTCTATCTTTCGGCGCAGGCGCAGGATCTGCACATCGAGGCTGCGGTCGAAGACCTCGTTGTCGTGCACGCGGCTGAGGTCCAGCAGCTCATCGCGCGATAGCACGCGCTGGGGCGCGCTCAGGAAGGCCGCGAGCAGGCACAGCTCTCCTCGGGTCAAAGCTACGGGCGCGCCCTGCGGCGAGCGCAGACAGCGGGTGCGCATGTCGAGCTCCCAGCCGGCGAATCGATAGAGGGTGCGCTTGCGATTAACCGGGGACGGGTCGCGCGTCTGGGCCCGGCGCAACACGGCCCGGATGCGAGCGAGCAGTTCGCGCGGGCTGAAGGGCTTGGTGAGGTAATCGTCCGCCCCCAGCTCCAGACCCACCACGCGGTCGGCCTCTTCGCGCCGGCCGGTCAGCATGATGATGGGGACCGCCGATGCCGCTCGCAGCTCGCGAGCGAGCACCATCCCGTCTTCCTGACCGAGCCGAATATCGAGCACCACGAGGTCCACGGGACTTTGGGTCAGGCACTGTCGCATCGCCTTGCCATCCGCGGCGGTGCTGACCTTAAAGCCATTCTCCGTGAGGTAGTCGGCGATCAACTGCCGGATCGCCGGGTCGTCATCCACCCCAAGGATATGCGAAGCAGGCATCGGATCTCCCAGCCTCGGATGGAGGCTGCAAGCCGGCATTATACTAAATTGATTTCTTCCAGCGAGCCTACCTGCTGCGGACCCACGCGATGTTGCTTGATGCCGGCAAGCATGCCTTCCGGGTGCCCGGTGTGGTGGCTCGGCGCGGTATCTACGGCAACATGAAGAAGAAAGGGTTCGCTGCTCAATCGGTATAGCGGGTCAAGAGCCGGCGGCCCTTGCTCGTAATGACACCGTCCGTGCACACGAACCCGAGTGCCATGCAGGTGTGGAAAAGTCCCATCCCCTCGCCGCTCGGTACGTACACCGTCCCATCACCGTAACGCCTGGCGAGCAGCCGGGCGATGTCGCGCTCTCCGGGCTGAGCCGGATCCCGCGGTCGGGCGAGTGCCATGCTGTTCATGCCGCTACCCTCCCAACCAGGGCCAGATGCCAACGTCTGTTGCGTTCGTGCGCGTCGACCGCCGCAGGCCGGTAGGTCGGATCGGCCGGTGTCTCGCCGTGAACCCAGCGGCAACGAAGCCCCTTGGGTGTGGTCTGCCAGCGCATCCGCAGACGGGCCCCATCGGATCGCTCCACTCCCGAATCGCTCGATGTGTACATGGTCATACTCCTCTCGGTTGATGATGTTCGTTGTTCAACCCCGACTCGCTCGGGGTCACACTGATTATTTCCCAGGAACGGCGAAAAGGTTCACAGGCGTTCGCCTCTCCTGATCATCCAACGCCACGAGCCTATAGGCCGATGTCGGCTCCGGATCGCGGTACCCGACCGGAGCGTGGCGCGCGAGAAAGTCTTCGATTTCGCGATCGACCTCCTCGGGGTGGGAGCCGGGGCCTATGTGGCCGGCACCGTCGAGCTGGCGCCACTCCGCGCGGGGAAGCCTGCACGCGAGGAGCTGCGCGATGCGCCGGGTGCAGGCGTGCGGCCGAGCCCCGCTCAGGAGCAATACCGGTACGTCGATCCCGGCGTACGCCGAAGCAGGTGTCGGATCGGCGAATTGGGCGACGAGCTGCGCGCAGAGCGCCGGCATGCGCTGGGCGATCGTCGCCCGCTCCTCGGCTGATAGGCCTTGCCATGTGCCTGCGCCCGACCAATGGTCCACGTAGCGCACTGCGGCCCGGAACCTATCGCCCGCATCAAGATCGCGCCCGAGCGCGCGTCGTAGTACCGGGATGTCCATCGCGGCGTAGCGGGACTTCGGATCCGCGAGCAAGAGGCTGAATAGCGTCGGCTCGTACAGCACCAGGCCGCCGATGGACTCGCGGCGCGCGAGCGCGACCTTGAGCGCTACCGCCGCGCCATAGCCATGGCCTACGAGGTACACCGGACCGGGAAAGGCATCGAGCAAAGGCTCGATCGGCGCCGTCTCGGCATCCAGGGAGAACGGCTCGCCCGTACCCAATGCGCGGCTCGCGGCATAACCGCGGAGGTGCGGCGCGAGCACGCGGTTGCGGAAGCGCAGGCGCTCGACGAGCGGCCGCCATTGCTCCGGAGCACCGGCACCGGCGTGCAGGCCGATCACCGTGGGTCGCTCGCCCTCGGCCCCTACCGCTTGTCGTGATGAATGGATG
The DNA here is from genome assembly GCA_050740495.1 of Gammaproteobacteria bacterium. Lineage (GTDB taxonomy): Bacteria > Pseudomonadota > Gammaproteobacteria > JACCXJ01 > JACCXJ01 > USCg-Taylor. The sequence goes on from JBOIDH010000090.1 coordinate 5,114, forward strand.
TTCATGATCGACTCATAGCTCCCATCTCTGTGGCTGAGGGGTTGGGTGCTCACGATTTCGCATTCTTCGTCTGCGCGTTCTTGAACGGGTCCCCTCGCCCTTCGAGGTCGCGGTAGAAGTCCATCGTGTCCAGGCCTGCCAGGAATCGCCACATGAGCACCCAGGACCCCAGCGCTCTAGAGATACGAGTCGTGGCATTCGCTGCTAAGCGGAAAGGCGCGGAGAGGACCCCTTGGGCAACTCGGGGTAATGGCATGAGCCCCACAACCCGGGGGGTGCGGGTTTGAGTGACCTTGTAATGAATCAACATGTTCGTTCTCCTCGAAGTTGGATTAGCCGGTTCGGGATGGCAAAGCACGGAGTTCCGTCGCCTTTCCCGATGCGGGCAGAGTAGGGCGGTTGCCTTACCGGATGATTTCAAAGCGCGGGAATTTGCTTACAAATGAAACCGATTTGCTTACAGTTGTAACGGAGATGCGCGGGCTTCGAGGCGATACGTCATTCCCAAGGCTCGCTGATCACCTGGGCGGAGGCGGTGGCCGCAGGCTGCGTCGAGTTGCCCCGGATCGTCACCGGAACCACGCCGCCTGCGGCCCCACCCAACCGTCAGGGTCCAATCCCCTCCGCGGCCATCGACCCTCCACAGTCGACCAACCGCAGTGGATCCTTTGTCATTTGCAGGGCGTCGACGGCTTCTTCGCGACGTATAGTTTTACCGCCGTCCCCGCCGTAGCGGCGGCTCCGGCGGCGGGACTCTGGCTGACAACCCGTCCGATGTCGTTACAGGTAGGATCGACGACATCGCTCAGCGTGAGGGTGAAGCCGGCCGCCGTGAGCGCGGCGGATGCCTGCGCGACGGTGCGGCCTTTGACATTGGGCACCACCGGCCACGCTGGCGGCGGGGGTGGCTGCTGCACTGTCATGCCGCCGAGGTAGACGACCCCATCGTTGTCGGTCACGTCGCAGCGGCCGTCGCTGTTGACGTCGCCGAAGGTGAGGTCGCCCGTACCCGGGGCGGGATCGCCCCAGTAACCCGCATCGGGAAACTCGGGGTAGGGGTCGTACCAGACGGGGGGGCCCAGGCGCTTGGTGGAGGTATTGAGATAGACCCAGTGGTTCGGGTTCCAGATATTATTGGCCTGGCTCGAATACCACCAGGTCGCACCGGTGGCGATGAAGCGGTCCCCCACCCCGTCGCCGTCGAAGTCGCACCCGTTGGCGCCCAGATACAGAAGGTTCAGGCCGAACGTGTTGTCCTGGGCCCTGAGGTTGTCCCCTTCGGTCTGAAACATCGCGCCCGCGTCCACCCAACCGCCCCATTCGTCGTCGTGCGCGAACACGTTCCCGACGACATCCGCGCCATTCGCGGGCCTCCCGCGGAGCTTGACGCCGGTGCCGTTGGTATACAGGATCGTGTTGTAGCTGATGTTGAAATATTCGCCGGCCTGCCCGCAGTACTTATGGAAGGGATAGGGAATGGGGAACTTCCAGCAATTCTCGGTGGTGCCGTGCACATCGAACTGGTGCGAGTAGGTCCCGGCCCAGCCGCTGTTTTCCCCGCCGCCCTCGAGCACCAGGTTCCGCAGGGCGTAATACCCGATGCCAGGCTCCCCGGCGGCCTCGATGGCGTGGCGGTTGTAGTCGAACACATTCCGCTCGATCAGAACGTACGCGGTCTCGCCCACGGCCACCCCGTAGCCCTCGCGGCCGTAGTGCCGGTTGTGGTGGATGAAGTTGTCATGCACCCACACGGTGTTGTAGTTATCAGGATTGATAACGCGCCGCGGATCCCCCACATACACCCCGGCGCCCCGCCAGCCGGAGATCTCATTGTTGTCGATCTCGACGTTCTTACTCGACCAGACCGTGATGCCGATGGACCCTTTGGCGCCTCCGTCAGCGATCCCCATCTCGGCGCCTTCCAGACGCACACCGCTGATCCGCACGTTGTCGTCGGGGTTATATTCGCCGATGATGAACAACCTCTGCGGAAAGGTCGTGGTGAACAGCCTCGGCCCCGGCACGTTCGAGGTGCGCCCCCCGATGATGTGCACGCCGGGCTCGAAATGCAGGTTTTCCAGACCGCTCAGATCCAGTTCGACATGGTTCTGGATCCGGATCATCGCGTTCCGGGTGCCGATAGCCTGCAGAAACGTGTCCCGGTGATCGTTCGAGGTGATGTTGAAGAGCGGCCTTCCGTTCTCCTGCGGAAACCCCACCGTGACCGAAGCCGTGCCCAGGTCACGCCCCAAACTGCCGCCTGTGCGTCCCCGCAGAGTCCAGGAACTGTTGGCGGTCGGCTGCATCACCTTGGACCCGCTGAAGGAGACAGCCCCGATGCCGCCGCTGATGTACGGCGTGATCGCCGTACAACCGTCCGGAGGGTACACATTCCAGGAAAGCGTCGCAGTCTGCCCCAACCCGATCTCCGCCGGCGACGCCGAGAAGTCGGCGGTGGTGTTACTCAGGCAATTAGCGGAGCCACCCCCGCCGCCCCCGCCCCCGCCTCCGCCGCCCCCGCCATCGCCCTCGTCCATGATAATAGCGCCCGCCGGCAACGACACCGCCAACACCGCCACCAACACCACCAGGCCCGAAGCCCGCGACCGGCTATCCACCCCACGCCGCGCCAGGCCCGTCCCAGCCGAGACCCTCGACCACAAACCAGAGGCCAGCGCCGGAGCGCTGGCGATGAGTAGGGATACCGCGGTACCCGCGGCTTTGAGATACTTCGTTTTCATGATAATCTCCTCGTTCCGTTAGCTCTGCTAACGGTGAATTGGGTCAAAAATAACGATGCTGAGCGAGCCCGTCGATGGACTCATCAGCGCAAGAGCAGGCGTCGGTCGCTCGCTCTCCCCTATGCCTTTCGATCCTTGCACGATCGAAAGGCGGCGGTGTCGTCCTGTCACCGCGTGCAGGCTGCCGGAAGACAACCGGCAGTCTGCCCATTTCATCCCCGCCGACGGTTAGAGGGGGCGGCCCTCGAT
>JBOIDH010000091.1:0-8036 GCA_050740495.1 Gammaproteobacteria bacterium
TGGTTCTGTCACTCTGATTCGGGTTGAGGCTTGCATGATCTTACTCAAACCCGTAACCAAGCTCCTCGTCTAACACACTCAAGTGCACCCGTTCAAGGGCCTTCCCCTGCATAAGCCTTATCAAAAACGCCTGGCCGCGCCGCCCAGTACTTGCGATAGGAGAAGATATCTTTCACCGCATGCATGGCGTGCTTTAGACCCGATTTCCGGTGGTATTGAAAACGGATTAATGATAAGACAATGCTTAATCGCGTGTAAACGACTTGGGGTGTACTTTATGCCCGGTATTCGATCTCAACAGCTTTCCTACGTTGTCGCGTTACTGGCTGGGATGCTCGCGCCGCAGGCACAGGCATTCGATGCACGCGCCTATCGGCTGGTCGACCTCACCCACCCGTTTAACACAGACACGATCTATTGGCCCACCGAAGCGATGCATTTCGAGCTCACACGCCTCGCTTACGGTGATACGCCCGCGGGTTATTTTTATAGCGCTAACGCCTTCTGCGCCCCCGAGCACGGCGGCACCCATATCGACGCGCCGATCCATTTCGCACAAGGCAGACGCACGTTGGAAGCCCTGCCTCTGGAACAACTGATCGCTCCGGCAATCGTGATCGACATCGCGCGTAAGACGATCGGCGACCGCGATTATCGACTCAGGCGACAAGACGTGCTTGATTTCGAGCGCGCGCACGGCGTCATTGCGCCAGGGAACATCGTTTTGTTGCGGACGGGATGGAGCCGTTTCTGGCCCGACCGCAAGCGCTACCTGGGCGACGACCGGCGCGGTGCGGCCGCGAGGCTCAGTTTCCCGAGCTATGGCGAAAAGGCCGCACGCCTGTTGGTCGAAGCACGCAGGGTCGCGGCACTCGGAGTGGACACCGCCTCGATCGACTATGGGCGCTCCCGGGATTTCATCGTCCACCGGATCGCCGCGGCAAAGAATGTTCCGGGCTTAGAGAATCTCACGGGATTGGAAGCGCTTCCCCCGCGTGGTGCGACGCTCATCGCGCTGCCGATGAAGATCGAAGGCGGCTCGGGCGGGCCGGTCCGCGTCGTGGGGCTGGTTCCTAAGCGCTGATTATGCGAGCTTAGCCGAGCGGCTCCTCAACCCCCAAGGTTTTACTATCTTCAAGCGCCTTCAATTCCAGCCCCTCAATCTCCTGCAACGACTTGCCCGCGATCCCCTGCAGGTCCCCGTACATGCCAACCGTCGCCTGCATCACGCGGTCGATCTGCTCTTCCCGCTTGGCCCACTGCTTCGTGATAGCCTTCTTCTCGCGATCGAGATCCTCCTGCATGCAGGAGAACGCCTCGACGATGGCCTGGACCCGGTGACGAAAGCGCGGACCGGTGAGGTACTGATAGACCATCTCCATCTTGGTCTGCTGGCCTTCGGCTGCTTGGCGCGCCATCGCGAGCTCCACCAGGGATTGACGAAGCGTCGCCGCGACCGGGATGGCAACGCGCGGATGCGCCACCCATACGTGATCGATCAAATCGAACGCTTCAACATCCTTCGGTAGAACCTGACTGATGATGATGGCGATTTCGGCTTTCGCGGCCCTTTGGTCTTCGCGAAGTTTCCCGAGCCAGCCGTCGCTCCAGTTCTTGGTACGCTTGCATTCCCACAGGATTGTGCCGCATACCTGGCCGAGCGGCCCGACGACTCGATGCAGTACATCGCCGCCATGTTCCCCCTTGGGCACGGGCTCGATCCTGTCGCGCGGAAACCTTGCGGACAGTAGGGATTCGAGATTGAGCTCCTGCACCTCGCCCTGAAGCTGCTGTGACCCTTGCTCGGCCTTGCGCTTAAGCTCCTCGATCTGCTTATGCATCGAAGCGATGGTTTGTTCCTTTTCCATCACCTTAAACTTAAGTTGCTCCTCGGCCTCCTTGCGCGCCTGTTCCCGAGTGGCGCCAAGCCCCTCTTGAACACGCTTCTCGACTGTCAAGTCGAGCTCGCGCTGTGCGTCGTCCAGTCCGCGCTGCTTTCGGATAAGTTCGGTCTGGGCTTTCTGGGCCTCGGCGAGCTTCGCTTCGCGCTGATTCAGGATTTCTTGAAGTTCAGTGATTTCCCTGGCCTTCTGATCAAGGTCGGCCGCCAGGGCAATTTTTGCCTTCTTAGCTTCATCTACCGCGATTTTCGCACGCTCCTGTAGCAATTTGTCGGCGACTTGGTCGTCTATCGTTTCCTTCGCCTTGGCGACAGCCTCTTCACGTTCACGCAGCGATGTCTCGCGATTAGCAATGTCAACGTCCTTTTTGGCCAGGCGTTGGTCGTAGTCGCGGCGGGTCGCCTCGATAAGCGGAGCCGCAAGGGACTCTGTCAGCTTGATCTCAGTCTTGCAGTTCGGACAGGTGATCGTCGGTTCTGTCATGGGCCAACCTTTTTCGCCTTTTGTTTTATCATTGGCACCACTTGTACGTGTCCGAGAACGGCAGGAGGCAATCGCCGGCACCGGATTGAGGTTATTGTTGACCTTGATCTATAACCGGGCCTGCTTGCATCGCTTAGCATAAGGAATCCGATCATTTTTTTCACGCATTTCTTGCGCCGCCGGGGCACCGGATCTCTTATGGAATTGTGCTGAAAGCGCGCGATAATGCAAATAAATTCCTAAGGTCGATACTCCATTGCGATTGAGGTAGCCCGATGTCCAGTCAAGCGATTCCGCCCCTCCTCTCGACCCCCCACTGGCAGGCGCTTGCGCAACATTGGCAAGCGATATCGCCGCTACGGATCAGGGACTTGTTCTGCGAGGATCCCGGCCGCGTCGCGCGGTTTTCCATCGAGGCGGGGCCGCTGTTGCTCGACTATTCAAAAAACCGCATCACCGCGGATACCCTAGCCTTCCTCACGGCCTTAGCGCGCGCCGCAGGCGTGCCGGAGGCCATCGACAGGATGTTTCGCGGCGAGCGCATCAATACCACGGAACAACGCGCGGTATTACATACCGCTCTGCGCAACCGCTCCGATACGCCCGTTTACGTGGACGGTATAGATGTCATGCCTCCCGTGCGTGCGGTGCTGGCCAAGATGCGGAGCTTTACCGAGGCGGTCCATGCGGGTAAATACCGCGGTCATGGCGGCAGCTCGATCACCGACATCGTCAACATCGGGATCGGCGGCTCGCACCTCGGCCCGCTCATGGCCACCCGCGCGCTACGGCCCTACCGCAAAGGCGATATACGCGCGCACTTTGTTTCCAACATCGATCCGGCCGATCTCGGCGAGGTCCTGGAGCAGCTCGATCCGGGCTCGACTTTATTCATCATCGCATCCAAGACCTTCACGACGCTCGAAACCCTCACCAACGCCGAAGCCGCCAAGCGCTGGTTTTTCGATCGCATCGGGGATCCCGCGGCTGTCGGCCCCCACTTCCTCGCCGTGTCAACGAACCTCGAGGCCACGCGGCGCTTCGGGATCGATGACGACAAGGTTTTCGAGTTTTGGGACTGGGCCGGTGGACGCTTCTCGCTCTGGTCGGCGATCGGCCTGCCGATCGCGCTGTGCGTCGGGATGGATAGGTTCGAGCAACTCCTCGAGGGCGCCCACCGAATGGACCGGCACTTTCGAACGGCTCCGCTCGAGCGTAACTTGCCCGCGGTGCTTGCGTTGCTCTCGATCTGGTATACCAATTTCTACGGAGCGCAGACGCATGCCGTGGTACCGTACGACCAGCACCTCGAGTTCTTGCCTGCCTATTTGCAGCAACTGGCGATGGAGAGCAACGGTAAGCGCGTCACCGCGGGCGGACAAGTGATCGACTACGCCACGGCGCCGGTCGTCTGGGGCGCCCCCGGGACGAACGGCCAGCACGCTTTCTTCCAGCTCCTGCACCAGGGCACCGTGTTCGTGCCGGTGGATTTCATGACGCCCTTGCAGGGCTATTACCGGATCGGCCGGCAGCACGAGCTCTTATTCGCGAACTGCGTCGCTCAATCCGAGGCGTTGATCCGCGGCAAGAACGAGGACGAAGTGCGCGCCGAGCTGGCGGCGGCCGGGCTTACCCCGAATGCCATCGAGCACCTGCTACCGCACAAGGTCTTCCCCGGGAACAGACCGAGCAACACCTTGGTTTACGAAAGATTGACCCCCGAGACGCTGGGCGCGCTGATCGCCGCCTATGAGCACAAGACCTTCGTCGAAGCCGTGATCTGGGGGATCAACTCCTTCGATCAGTGGGGCGTCGAGCTCGGCAAACAGCTCGCCACGCGCATCGCGATGGAGTTGGAAACACAAGCGATCGGCCCCGACCACGACGGCTCGACGCGCGGGCTCATGAATCGATACCTCCATGCCCGTCACGGGGACCTTGCTTCGGACTAGCCTGCATCTTGTAATCCCGCTCGTGCCGATGCGGACACCGATTCGCGTCCCAGTTCGCAGCCACTCCGTTGTCTGCCGAGTCAGATCAGCGCTTCGAGCCCCTTGCGGTCGAGCAGGTCTAGCAGCTTGAGCGAGGGGGCCGCTCGGATGCTGTTCTCCGATCTCCCACTGCCGCACCGTAGATAGGCTGGTGTTGAGTATGGACGCCAGCGCTGCTTGACTGAGTTTGCAGCGATCTCGCAAGGCCCGGGTCCCCCACCATCGCTCTCCTTAGCCACCTCGCTCCGGCCAAAACGCCTCATCCATCGCCTGCTCAAAGGAATACGGGCAGGTCTCTGGAAAGCCTGTTTCATCCATATTCGTATCCCCTGCGGCTAGTAGCTTGGCTTTCTGATAAGCCCGGCTTAACGCCTCTCCCGTCTGAGACCCAAGGCTGGGGTTGTCTTGCAGTAGCTCTTGAAGATCGATGCGTTGGACCCTTATGGTATTTTTCCAACTTCTGGAACGTAATTCAGGTTGCAGTTGCCACTTCATAAGGTGGGCAAGCAACACGGTTAAACGGCTGATCAGCACGCGCTGTTGCGTCTTGCCCATGCCTTCAAGTTCCTCTGCGAGGTGTTCGATGTCGATCTCCTCCAGTTTCCCTTCTCGCAAAAGCTTGGCATTGGTCATGGCCCAAGCATAGAAATCGTGCTCGTAAGCCAAAGAAACCCTGCTGCTCATAATTCACCTCGTTACCAACCCCTTAGTGCCTATTCTGGGCTTTCGTTTCTGCTTCAGCAACTACAGCTTCTTGAACTTGAAGGCCATCGACTACGCCACCGGACCGGTGATTCTCGGGTGCGCCAGGCACCGACAGCCAACACGCCTTCTTCAAAAACGCTGCCAGCGGTCCCGATCACGACGGCTCGACGCGCGGGCTTATGCCGTCGCGGTGACCCGGTTCCGGACCAAGGAAACCCTGAATAAGCTACTGTGCCTCCCCTCTGCTTTGTCGCGTGCTCGCCCGCCGCTCGCCTATCTGCGTGATATGTCTGCGCTCGCTCCGGCAGGTGCGCGCTGGGCGAGCGATGTGCAGGCGATTGGGCATAAAAATCCATGAGGGTGAGAGTCTGCCCTATCTATCATAACACCACCTACGAATTAAAGGGGCCAGGATCGAATGGCACTTACTTTAGTGTGAAACCTCGGTATTTCAACAAGATAACAACTCATCATCTGTCGCGAATCGTAGGCGGCGGTAAGGCGCGAACCGCACGATTATAGTGATCGATGCGTTTCCTTCGTCACCGCATTTTTCGAAACTTCACGATAGGCCTAATTTAGAATATCTCGTAAATACAATAGGATAAATTTAAGTAAGTGTCATTGGGGCCAGGATTGATATAATTCTCCAACGATATATACAGTCAACAAATCGAGCATGGCCGCTTTAACGTCGATGCTGTGAGTTGAAGACGCTATCACCGCGTGACTGGGCAGCGTTCTACGCACCTTTAGCAGTAAGGCAGAAATGAAACACGGAATAGCAGAAAAAAATAATCGCGGTACCCTAGCATTGGCGGTCAGCGGCGGTGGCGCTAGGGCCGCGTATCAGGTGGGATTTATGCGGTGGCTGGCGGAGCATTACCCTGATCTCGAAATCCCGATCTTGACTGGAGTCTCGGCCGGAGCTATCAACACGGCCTATCTTGCCAATCACCAAGGGACGTTTCAAGAGAAGGTCAAACAGCTAGCGGCCGTCTGGGAAACGCTTACCATAGATCACGTTTTTCGAGTCGACGCCGGGTCTATTGCGGGTCACGTCGCCCGTTGGAGCGTGCGCCTGCTCATGGGGAGAGCGTCGCAACTCATGGAGACCCGTAGCCTGGTCGACGCCTCCCCGTTGCCCGCTTTATTGGAGCAAGCATTGAAACCGGTATCGGGTGTGCTGGCCGGCATTCACGAGAATCTTTTGGAGGGCCGCCTGCGCGCGGTCGCGATCACGACATCGAATTATTCTACGGGCCAGTCGGTAACCTGGGTCCAGGGGATAAATTTAGTTCCCTGGACCCGCGCCCACCGCAAAGGCATTCCCTGCAATCTGTGCTTAGATCATGTGTTAGCCTCTGCCTCTCTGCCGCTTTTCTTCCCGGCGGTGAATATTGGCGGATGCTGGTACGGTGATGGCGGGATCCGAATGACTGCACCGCTGTCGCCGGCGGTGCATCTGGGTGCCGATCGCATCTTGGCGATCTCGACGAAATATACACCCTCCAGCGAGGAAGCCGATTGTCCCACTATCAACGGCTATCCACCTCCCGTGCAAGTGGTCGGCGCCTTGTATAATGCGCTCTTCCTCGATGTTTTTGATTACGATGCCTTGCGTATCGAACGCATCAACTCGCTGGTGAAGCAGGTACCGCTCGACAAGCGGGGTGGTTTGCGTTGTGTGGACCTATTGCTGCTCAGACCCTCACACGATTTGGGTAAGCTTGCGAATACCTATGAGTCCGAGCTTCCAAGGGCCTTCCGCTTCATGACCCGAGGTTTAGGCACGCAAGAGACCCGATCGAACGATATCTTAAGCGTATTGCTGTTTCAGCCAGACTACCTGAGACGGTTACTGGACTTGGGCTATGCGGATGCAGAGACGCGCCGCGAGGAAATCGCCGCGTTCTTGTGAAAAGCGCTGTATGCCCGGATCCGCCAACGGTATGATGCGATCGCGCTACAGATGTCCCATCTTTCCGGCCTGGTAATCGTTGGATGCTTGCATGAGTTCTTCTTCCGTATTCATCACAAATGGACCATGCCTCGCTATGGGTTCATGAATAGGCTCTCCATTGAGCACCAACAGGGTAGCGTCTTCTTTAGCATCGATTGATATCCGCGCTCCATCTACGTCAAACAAGGCTAGCTCAGCTTCTTTTAAGGAACTCGAAAGATGCAAACCAAGGTTCCCTTTGAGTAAGAAGATCCCCGTGTTGTATCCGGCTGGCAGCATAAGCGCGGCGTGTTGTCCCGCCTTCAGGTGCATATCGTAAAGATTGATGGGCGTGAAGGTCTTTGCAGGTCCCTTGACGCCGTGGAAATCACCGGAGATCACCCGAACATAGCCTCCGTCGTTGGGGAGATCAGTCACCGGGATGTGCTCTTTGAGCAGTGTTTGATAACCAGGCGGCGACATCTTAGAGGCCATGGGGAGATTGACCCATAGCTGAACCATCTCCACGATTCCCCCTCGCTTCGCGAATTCCCTTTCGTGTCTTTCTTCGTGCACAATCCCTGAAGCCGCCGTCATCCATTGCACGTCCCCGGGGACAAGGGTGCCATGATTTCCAGCCGAGTCGCGATGTTCTAATTCACCTTGATAAACGATGGTCACCGTTTCAAAGCCTCGGTGGGGATGCTCGCCCACGCCGCGCGGTTGGTCTGTCGGCGAGAATCGAGTAGGGCCCGCGTAGTCAAGCAAGAGAAAAGGACTGATTCGTTGGGCCAAGTCATTACTGGGAAACAGGTTGCGCACGTGAAAACCATCGCCTACCCAATGTCTAGAGCCACTCTGGTACACGTGCAGTAACTGCTTAACGCTTTCCATACGCTACTTCCTCGCAAGATAGCTTGTCATGAGATTTCTATAGACCAGAATTTGACTAGAAGCTTGCCATCAGCAGCAAAATAACTGTGGCTAGCGTGGACATGATGTTCTCCTCGAATC
>JBOIDH010000092.1:0-7980 GCA_050740495.1 Gammaproteobacteria bacterium
GTATCAGCGGCACCACGATGACTCGATGGGCCCGGCGAGCGCTCCGATCCATCCCATCGTCGAGGAGCACATCCGCAAACTCGATAAAGCAGAGTTCGATGTCCCATTCGGGATGACGCGCACGCCACCGTGTCGCAAAATCCTCGACTTCGCGGTTACCCGCCGGCTCGCGCGAGCCGTGCCCGACGAGGAGAATGACCTCACTCATGGTGCAAGCTCGTGCTCCCTCAGAGTTTGTGAATAAATCGTTGCCTCAAACTGGGCGTTCACAGCTCTATTCCTCTCTGGGCTTTCACACCCGCCTCGAAGGCGTGCTTGAGCGCCCGCATCTCGGTTACCGTGTCGGCCGCCTCCATCAGCTCAGCCCTCGCGCCGCGGCCGGTGATGACAACGTGCTGCAGCGGCGGGCGCGTGTTCAGATCGTTTAGCACCTCTTCGAGCTGGAGATAAGCGTACTTCAGCACCAGATTCAGCTCATCGAGCACGACAAGGTGCAACTGCGGGTCGTGCAGCATCCGGCGCGCGGTCTCCCAGGCGCTTTGCGCGGCGCGGATATCGCGTTCGCGATCTTGCGTCTCCCAGGTAAATCCCTCGCCCATGACGTGGTACTCGACTTCAGGAAAGCGCTGGAAGAAGCGCTCCTCGCCGGTCGAAAACCGTCCCTTGATGAACTGCACGATGCCCACGCGCATCCCGTGGCCGAGCGCGCGGGCCACCATCCCGAAGGCCGAGCTTGACTTGCCCTTGCCGTTGCCGGTCAAGACCAAGAGCAAACCCTTATCGATCGTGGCCTTGGCGATCCGAGCCGCGATGACTGACTTCTTGCGCCGCATGCGCTCGAGGTAGGCCGCGTCCTGAGCGGGTTCGTCCACGTGGTTCAATCCGCTTTTAGGGCTGGAGCTTCGCGAGACTCATTCGTTTCCCTCCCCGGAATCCGGCTCGATGCCCGTACCCCCGAGCGGGGTCCCGTCCGGCAGACGGTAGACGCCGGTCGTCAGGACCAGGCGAGCGCGAGGATCGACCCGGTAGACCTCCTGGACCGTGCCCTTGCCGGCGGTGCGCCGCCCGAGGATCCGGGCACCCGCGTAACGGCGAAGGAGCCACGCGAGAACCTCGGCGCTGCTCGCGGTTCTCTCGTCGACCAGCACCTGGACCGGCAGGCCGGCGAAACGCCGCGGGCCGCGGCTTTGGAAAATGCGCACGCCCGAGCGGCCCGCGATATCGAGGAGGAGCGCTCCGGGAGAGGCGAAGGCCCCGGCGATCTCGAGCGCGCTTTCGAGGCAACCGCCGCCGTTCCCGCGGAGGTCGAACCTCATCGATGAGAGCCGAGAAGGGTCGAGCGATCCGGTCGCCGCCAGAAACTGGCGGCCGGTCCGCCTGCCGAAGGAAGCGATTCTCACCGACACCCTGCCGCCCGAATCGACCTGCACCTCCGGAGGCGGGACATCGGGCGAAAGGCCCCGGATGAAGTCGAGATCGGGCGCGGGTCCGATCACCATCTGGCTCGCGGGATCGAGGGACGCAAGGATCTCCTCGACCGAGCACTTCTCGCCGCAGGCGGTGCAACACTGCCCCAGGAAGTGCTCTTCTACGATCTCCCGCAATCGAGCCGCCCGGGCATCCTCACCGCCGGAGTCGGCCGCGCGTCCACCGGCAGGACCGATCACGAGAGCCAGCGCGATGACGCAGAAGAGGCGGAACTGCATTGGCGTCCGCGGGCCGGCTCAGTGACAGTACTGGTAAGTCCCGAGCATAGCCGTCGCCCAGGGCGACGCACCGACGTTCGGGATCCGCGTGATCTCATCGGTCGCGGTATGGATCACGTAGACCGAGTTGTCGGTGGAAGACGCGAGATAGATCTTTCGACCGTCGGGGGTCGTCGTCGCGGTCTCCAGGCTAACGTTCGGGCCGAGGCGTCTCTGACCGGCTTCCCGCAGGTCCGCGAGATCGTAGATGAGGACCGTCCCGTATTCGCCCGAGCTGAAGGCGTAGGCCTTGCGGCCCTTGAGGTCGAAGTTGATACCGGTCATGCCGGGCCCTCCGCGCAGTGTGGCGATCACGGTTTGCTTCGCGACGTCGATCACCGAAATCGTCTCGTCGCCGTTGTTGGGCACGAGCATCTTCGCGCCATCGGGAGAGGGGTAGGCCCGCCAGGGCTCCTCGCCGACCCGAATCGTCTTCACGACCTGGTCGGTCGCGGTGTCGATCACCGCTATTTCTCCGGAGTCGCCGTCGGCGGCGTACACGAATCGCCCGTCGAGGGTCGGGGTCGGGTTGGCGATCCCCTTGATCTCGGTCAAGTAGCGATCCGGGTTAGCGCCGGCAAGCAGGTGGCTCGAGCCGACCGCGAATCTTCGCGCTACCGCGATCGTCTCCACGGAGGCGGTGGCGATGGCGGCGACCTCGTGAGCGCCGAAGCTCGATACGTAGGCCTTCTTCCCGCCGGGCAGGAAGGCGAAGCCGTGGGGCTCCGAGAAGCCGTCCATGCGCTTGATCTCGATCCCCGCGACCAGGTCCAGGACCGACACCGTGCCCTCTTCGAGATTTCCCATGAGCGCAAGCCTGCCGTCGTCCGAAATATCGAAGTGTTCGGGATCAATGCCGATCGGGATCCGCGTCGCAACCTCCAGCGTCGCAAGGTCGACGATCAAGGCCTGGTTCCGCCTCGTCCCCGCGACGAGGAGGCGCTTGCCGTCGGGAGTGACCATCGCCATGTGGGGATTGATCAGCTTGCCGAGCGCGATCCGGCCCACGATCCGGTCGCGTCCGGTGTCTATCATCGTGACGTCGCTCGAGTCCCGGTTGGTGACGAAGAGCGTCGTGTGTGCGTCCACGCCCGCTGCCCGGCTAGGCAAGGTAGCCATCATCAAGGTGCCGCACGTCGCGAGCGCGACGCCGATTCGCCGCGCTATCCAGCCTGCGTCTGTCTTCATTTCATTTCTCCTTTTCTTGGTGTTAGAAATTCACCTGGGTGCGAAAACCCCCAAGGAAAACGCCGTCCCGGGGCTCTATCTCCTCGTCGCCCGCGAGGTGAAATGCGTACTGCGCGACCAGGCTCAGCGAGAGGTGATCAGTCACATAGAAACGGTGGTAGATCTCTGCGAGATCCTCGACTCGGCCGTTGGCCGCGCGCAGCCAGCCGTAGGCGAGGCCGGTCTCGTCCCGGGGACGGAGGATCGGCAGAGCTTGCAGCCCGAGCCCGAGACTCCACGCGTGCCGATCTCGTTCCCGGCCGGCGAATTGGAAGCCGTATCGACCGAAACCACGAGCCCGGGCGCTCACGGACTGGTCGAAGTTGACGCCGATTGCGCCGGAATGATCGTCTCCGCCGTTGCGCCGGCCCCACAGCCGGTAGTTGCCGGGCCCCCCGAGCATTGATGTCGAGTAGTCGATCTCGCCGATCAGAAACGGGGTCCGGCCGATCGCGTCGCCCGAGTCCTCGGGCGCCTGCGCCCCGATCCCAAACTTGAACTCGCGAAACGTATCCCAGGCGAAATGGAGGCCAGGGGCGTTCGCCTCATGGCCTGTACCCTGGACAGGTTGGCCGAGGAGCGGGTTGTTGACGAACATGCCCGAGATGAACTGGTGGGTCTCGTCGTTGGCGGCGGCGTTACGGTCGAAGTAGTTCGTGAGGTCGAGCTTTCCACCGACGGCGCTCAGGTGACCTTCGAAGAACGCGGCCGCCACCCAAGCTTCGCGCAGGCTGACCCGGTCGGCCAGATCCGAATCCTGGAGAGATCCCGCGTCGGCGTTGAGACCCGAGCCCGAGCCCAGGAAGGAATCGGGTCCGTCACCCCCGATGGCCTCGAGATCCACGAAAAAGGTGGTTTCCAGGGCGGGACGCGCGAGAAAAGTCACGTCCATGGAGCCGACGCCCGTGAGCCGGTCAGGCCCTGCGCCGGCGGTCTGCTGCACGATGCCCGTGGCGGAGAGGCCTACCGCAACGCCGCGGCGGGCATCTTCGGCGAGCCGGGCTTCGACTTTCTCCGAGACCGTCTCGCGGCGGTCGAGCTTCACCTTTCGATACTCGAGACGGGAGACGACTGGGGTCTGATCGAACGGACAGCGCCCACCCTCCGGCGCGGCGGAGAACGTGTGCCCGTGCTCGCAGACCCATTCGGTGATTCGTTTTATCTCTTGGACGGGTTCCACCGGCATTGCCCGCGAGCGAAGCTCGCTCAGCTCCTCCCGGAGCGTCCTCACCTCGTCCCCTAACCTTTCCTCCCGTTCGCTCGGCGTGGCCAACCTTTCTCGAAGATCATCGAATTGGCGTTGCAACTGCTTCACCGTCTCGCGCAAGTCCTTGATCTCCTCCCGGTCGTCGGCGACCGCCGGTCCGCCGCCGGCGCTAAGCCCGATGATGGCAATCACGGTGAGAGCCCTGTTTAGCGGCCTCAAGAGCTTCCACGCTTGTCCTCCCCTTGCGTTGGCCCCGCCATTTCCTCCACGGTCAGCGTCATTCGGCCGGGTAGATTTCGGTAGCTCGAATCGCGGGTCTCCGCAAGACCCCGGTAGTCGGCGCAATACCATAGCTTTTTTCCTCCGCGCACACCCGCGCTATAACGGTACGAAGCGCAAGGCCCGCGGAGGAATGGCGGCAGGGCGGGAAATGGGATAACGGCCCGGGCGCCGCGGCATCACCCTCCGCAATGCCATTGCAACACCTTCAGGCCGGTCTCCGGGCTCGCAAGCGGGTTCAAAAACCCCGGGGAGCAGCGCCTTCCCATGCTCGATGCACAGTGGCGTGATGCTGATTCCCTTACTTGCTTACCGTTGCGGGGGCAGCGCCGGGATTACGCTCGGGCCGAAACTCGAGCGCGCACCGGCTTCCCGTTTCATCCCTTTGAACGAACGTTCTCAGGGACACCTGAAGCCTGCACAATATGGTCTACGCATTGAGCGATTGTCAATAGTGCACGTCACGTCTCCTGTCTTTCACGGTTACCACTTCTTTTTCTTCTCCCGCGTATAAAGACGCTCGAAGCGCTCCATCTTGTCCGTACGATGTTTTAAACGCATATGTAAGATCACGAGGGCCACCGTCAGTAACAGGATCCCCGCAACGATGGCGTAAGAATTATAGATAAGCAGGGCGGCCGCGATCCCGGCCGCGACATAGACGTAAGGAAGCATCTCATAGGGGGTTTTTGGGATCATGGTAAGTTTCCCGATGAAAGGGTATTAGAATATCGCAAATAAGAGCTTTTATCATCCGTCCGATGGGGTCGAATCAATGTATCGGACCGCGCGGCGCCTTCTCAGAACGGCACTTACCCCGCTCGGCAGGCAGCGGCCTGGAGCGCGGCCATCTCAAAGGCGGCATCCAGCGCCGCCAGCAGGCTGCTTGGGTCTGCCTGGCCGGTCCCGGCGAGCGAGAGCGCCGTACCGTGGTCGACCGATGTTCGAATGATGGGCAAGCCGAGCGTCACGTTCACGGCGCGGCCGAAGCCTTGGTACTTCAGGACCGGCAGCCCTTGATCGTGGTACATCGCAAGCACCGCGTCGGCGCGATCCACTGGTTCGGCGACGAAGGCCGTATCCGCGGGCACGGGACCCTCGACGCGGAGGCCCTCCGCACGCACGGTCTCGATCGCCGGAATGATACGATCGATCTCCTCGGTGCCAAGGTGTCCGCCCTCCCCCGCATGGGGGTTTAGGCCGCATACGGTGACCCGGGGCTGGCTCAGGCCGAAACGGGCGCGCAAATCCCGGACTAGGATCCTCAATACGCTTACGATGCGATCCTCGGTGATCAGATCGCTGACAGCGCGAAGAGGCACATGGGTGGTGGCGAGGGCGACGCGCAGCTCGGGCGTACACAACATCATCACCGGAAAATGGCCGCCGGTCGCCGCGGCCAAATACTCCGTATGACCGGTGAAGGGGATCCCGGCATCGTTGAGGATCCCCTTGTGCACGGGCGCCGTCACCATGGCGTCGAAGGTCCCGTCCATGCACCCGCAGCAAGCCTGCGCGAGGGTCTCGACCACAGAGGGGGCGTTGCGCTTATCCAATCGGCCGCTGACCGCCGGGCGGGCGAGCCGTACCGGAATGAGTTTGATCGCGCCGCGCCGCGAGACCGTGCGATCTTCCGGCGAGAACGGCTCGATATGCAACTGGAGTTTGAGCTGCGCGGCGCGTGCGCTCAGCAATTCCGGATCGGCGATGACGGTGATCGCGCCCGGATGCTCGCGTTGCGCGATGCGGACGATTAAATCGGGTCCGATCCCAGCGGGCTCGCCGGCGGTGATGACAATCCGTGGGCTAGGACGTGCGATCATTGATACCCGCTGAATCGCTGCACTATCGATCGCTCAGAGCTTGTGACGAAATCGTCGCAGCAGATTTTTTCACAAGCTCTCACTCGCGGAAACGATACTCGACATACGCCTCGTCACGCAGGCGGCGTAACCAGGCTTGGCCGGTTTCCTCGATCTTCCGCCGCCGGATCGCATCGCGGGCCTTACCCCGCAGCGCCTCGCGCGTATTGTCGTGGTCGCGGCGTTGCAAGACCTGCACGATGTGCCACCCGAACTCGGTCTCGAAGGGATCGCTGATCCCGTTGGGGCTTAACAGGCCCATGACTTCGTCGAACTTAGGCGCCAGATCGCCCGGACTGACCCACCCCAAGTCGCCGCCCTTGGCCGCGGTAGCTTTGTCTTCCGAATGCGATCGGGCCAGATCATCGAAATCGTCCCCGGCTTCGATACGTTTCTTGAGCTTATGGAGGCGTTCCCGCACGCCGTCGCTCGACATCAGTTCGCTAGGTTTGATCAGTATGTGCCGGGCGCGCGTTTGTTTGACGGTCATCTCTTCCCCGGCGCTCCGGACCCCCAGCAGCTTAATGATATGGTAGCCGCTGGGGCTGCCGATCACGTCGCTCGTCTCGCCCTCGCGCAGCGAGGTGACGGCCTCCGAAAACACCGTAGGCACTTCCCCGGCTTTGCGCCAACCGAGATCGCCGCTATCGAGGGCCTGCGGCGGGTCGCCGGAACTCTCCGCTGCAATGCGCAGGAAATCTTCGCCCGCGCGCACGCGCCGCAGGAGCATCTCCGCCTTTTTGCGCGCCTTCTCCGTGTCCTCTTCTGACGCGGCCTGCGGTGTCGTAACCAAAATGTGCGCGAGACGATATTCCATCTCGATAGTATCTTGTTGCACTTGCGTGGCGAGATAGTTGTCTATTTCCCGGTCCGAGACATGCACCAGGTTCGACACCTCGCGCTGGCGCAAGCGGCTGATGATGATCTCATTTCGGATGTCCTCCCGAAATTGCGCAAAGTCATAACCGTCGCGCTCCACCGCCTCGCGAAAGCGCGCCAACGGCATCCCGTTTTCCGCGGCGATATTACTCACGGCACGGTTAAGTGTATCGTCGTCCACCTTTAAGCCGGTCTGCCCGGCAAGCTGCAACTGAATCTTCATGACGATAAGGCGCTCCAGTACCTGTCGGCGCAGGGCGGCGTCGGGCGGCGGATCGCCGCGTTGTTGCAATTCCGCTTTCACGCGCTCGAACATACGGTTGATCTCGCTCGCCATGACAACGTCGTCATTGACCACGGCGATGATCGCATCGAGCGGTTCGGCGGCGGCTGCCGCCCAAGCGTTGTAAGCCAGAAGAAAAGCAGCGAAGCAGCCCTGTCTTAAGCGTTTTAGGAGCGGGTCTAAGTTTTCACTCGTGGTCTTGCACATGAGTCTATAGTTGGTATTCAACAACCCCGGCGCGCGGCGCTAAAATTCGTTCTCGTACCCGGGAATGCTCCGTTTTAGATAACTGGCGGTGCCGCGCCCAAAACCGGCCAGCCCCTTGAGCTCGATCTGAACAAAAAACGCGTTGTCGAACTCTCCCGTGCCGCTGCTCAGGAACCGCCGCGCCACCGCGCGCACTCCCCAGCAGCAACTGTTGTATTCAAACCCTCCGGCGGCCTCGAGGGTGTCCGACGCATCTAAGGAATAAGTCCACTTCCCGATGACGCTCCAATT
>JBOIDH010000093.1:0-7894 GCA_050740495.1 Gammaproteobacteria bacterium
CGTAATGTCCGTTCATGAGATGGGAAACGTCAGGCTGCGCTATGCCAAGGATCGAAGCCATCTCGCGCTGTTTGAGTTTCCTCTCTTCCAGAATTTTATAGACATGAAAACCAAGCTGCGCTCGTGTGAAAAGGTCGTCAGCGTCTCTCAGCCCAAGATCGGCAAAAACATTGCCGGAACCTTCCTCAAATCCTGCTTCTTCCTTCTTACGCTTTGCCATGTTTTGCAAGCTCCTGTGCTTCTTTGTACCGGTTCCTGATAAGGTCTATGTCCTGATGTGGCGTCTTGATCCTTGTCTTCGATTTCTTCTGAAAGGAATGCAGAACGTAAACCTTCTCACCCAGTTGAACCGCCACCACGGTGCGGTAAGCGTCCTTCTTGAACCGTATGGCGATTTCAAAAACTCCGCTGCCGACCCCCTTGAATGGCTTTGCATCCCTTGGCATTCCGCCAAACTGGATAAGCTGCAATTCATCCCCTATCAGCTTCTTGGCTCCCTCCGGGAACTCCTGAATGTCCTTCTTGGAGCTACCCATCCAGACAATGGGCCTGACCACAGGGGTTTCAAATCCTCTCAAGGCCACCTCCTTTTTAATATATAGTAAGTGTACTATATCGTCAATTTCTGGGCGGTCAAGAGAATTCAGGCGGTGCGGGCCCTTGCGCAGCGCTTGGACGTAGCTCGCCATCGTCTTGATGACAGACTTGGAAACCGCCGAATAAACGCGGGAATCAACGGGCCGCCCGCGGGGTCTAAACGCCGGCTGCTAAGCTGCGAGGGTAATCACGATGGGAACGCTGACCACCGGAGGACTCGAGGGCGTCGTCGCCGGACGCACGGCGATCTGCACGGCCGAGGCCGCGGGCGATAGTCTCTTTTATCGCGGCTACGATGTAGCCGAGCTCGCGGCGCAGGCGAGTTATGAAGAAGTCGCCTGCCTGCTGCTCTACGGCGAACTGCCCAACGCCGCCCATCTTAGTGATTTCCGCATGCGGCTGGCGGGTGCGCGGGAACTGCCGCCGGAGCTCAAACCGCTTCTTGAACGGCTGCCGGCCGCGGCCCATCCGATGGATGTGCTGCGCACCGCCGTGTCGGCCCTAGGCTGCCTCGAACCCGAATCGGCGGACGTCCCTGGCCTCGCGGAACCGTTATTGGCGCGCTTGCCCGCGATGCTGCTCTATTGGTATCAGTTCCACACCCGCGGGCAAAGAATCGATCTCGGTTCTCCCGCGGCCGATCTCGCCGGGCATGTACTACACCTCTTGGATGGCCACGCCGGTGAGGAAATCCATCGCCGCGCGCTGGAGGTGTCACTCATTCTCTATGCCGAACACGAGTTCAATGCCTCGACCTTCGCGGCGCGCGTCATCACCTCGACCCGGGCCGACTTCTATTCCGCCATCGCGGGCGCCATCGGCGCCTTGCGCGGACCGCTGCACGGAGGCGCCAACGAGGCGGCGATGGCCTTGATCGCGAGCTTCGGCGGGGCCGACGAGGCCGAACAAGGGATCCGCGAACGGCTGGCGCGCAAGGAGCTGATCATGGGCTTCGGGCACCGGGTGTACAAGCGCCGCGATCCGCGCTCGCCGATAATAAAGGAGTGGGCGCGCCGGCTCGGCGAGGAGGCTCGCGATACCCGGCTCTATGCGATCGCCGAGCGCATCGAAGCCGTCATGCGGCGCGA
Organism: Gammaproteobacteria bacterium; assembly: GCA_050740495.1. GTDB lineage: Bacteria > Pseudomonadota > Gammaproteobacteria > JACCXJ01 > JACCXJ01 > USCg-Taylor. The sequence continues at coordinate 1,686 of JBOIDH010000093.1, forward strand.
GAAACGCCTGTTCCCGAATCTCGATTTCTACAGCGCCCTGGTCTACCGCGCCTGCGGGATCCCGGCGTCGCTGTTCACGCCGATATTTGTCATCGCCCGCAGTGCCGGGTGGGCGGCCCATATCATCGAGCAACGGCAGGACAACCGGCTCATCCGGCCGTTGGCCGAATATGTCGGTCCCATCTCGCGACCCTACGTTGCGCTCGCCGAGCGGCCATGACGAAGGTAGCGAGCACCGCCACGCAAGACCCGGATCCGTTGCTGGGTATCATCGCGAATTACGTTACCGGTCGCGAGCCCCCCAGCGAGCCGGCACTCGGCGCCGCCCGTTATTGCCTCATGGATGCGCTCGGCTGCGCCGCCGCCGCGCTACAGAACCCCGAGTGCCGCCGCCATATCGGGCCGGTCGTGCCGGGTGCGATCCTCGCCGGTGGGTCACGCGTCCCGGGGACCGGACTCGAGCTCGACCCGGTGCAAGCGGCCTACTGCATCGGTTGTCTCATCCGCTGGTTGGACTACAACGATACCTGGCTCGCCGCCGAGTGGGGACATCCCTCGGATAACCTGGGGGCTCTGCTAGCGTGCGCGGATTACATCAGCCGCCGGCGGCTCGCCGGCGGCGCCGAGCCCTTGCTCATGCGTGAGCTACTGACGGCACTCGTGAAGGCTTACGAGATCCAGGGCGTGCTGGCGCTGACCAATAGTTTCAACGAAATCGGCATCGATCACGTGCTCCTGGTCCGGATCGCCTCGGCGGCGCTCGCCACCGCGTTGCTCGGAGGAGGCAAGGCAGAGGTGATGAACGCCGTGTCCCAGGCGCTATTGGATGGGGGAACCTTGCGCGCCTACCGTCATGCGCCGGATGCCGGCCCGCGCAAATCCTGGGCCGCGGGCGATGCCACGGCGCGCGGCGTGCGCCTGGCCTTGCTGACGCTCGCGGGCGAACCGGGCTATGCACATGCCTTGAGCGCCCCCCGCTACGGCTTTCACGCGGCCTTGTTGCTGGGAAAGTCCTTGGATCTCTCCCGCACGCTTAACTCCTATGTGGTCGAGCACATCCTCTTCAAGGTGGCCTATCCTTGCGAGTTCCACGCGCAAAGCGCGGCCGAGGCCGCGATTAAATTGCATCCCGAGGTCAAAGACCGGCTTGCGGACATCGGCAAGATCATACTCGCCACCCAAAAACCCGCACTGCGTATCATCGACAAGCAGGGGCGGCTCACGAATCCCGCCGATCGCGATCACTGCCTGCAATACGTGGCGGCGATCGGCCTCTTATTCGGGGAGTTGCACTATCATCACTTCGAGGACGATGTGGCCGCCGACCCGCGCATCGATGCGCTGCGCGCCAAGATGGAGGTCATCGAAGATCCCTGTTATACCCGTGATTATTACGATCCGGAGCAGCGCGCCGTGGGTAACCGCGTCACGGTTAGTTTTCGGGACGGCGCCCAAGCCGAATACGCCGTGGCGTTTCCGCTCGGCCATCCGCGCCGCCGCCTTGAGGCGCTGCCGCTCCTAAAGGACAAATTCAAGCGTAACATACATGAGGTATTTACCCCCGCTAGAAGCAACGAAATTGTCGCGATCTTCGAAGACGACGAAGGCTTGCAGCGGCTTTCGGTCAGTGACTTCATGCAACTGTGGGTACCCCGTCGAGCCAGTGGCAGCGGCTTCACACTCGGCTAGCCGCCGCGGGAGCTACGGCTCCTTCAGCCCTTGAGTCCGCCGCGCCCAATGCGGCAACCGCTCTTGCACTCGTTGGGCTGCCTCCTCATGCTGTGCGGCGCTCATGCGCGTCTCGGCTTTCTCGCGCCAGGCCTGTGACTCCCGGTAGCCGTTCGTCTCCGCCAAGCTGAACCAAACATAAGCTTGAACATAATCCCGCGCGACGCCCAGGCCGTCGAAGTAGAGTTGACCGAGAAAACTTTGGGCAGCCGGCTGGCCGGCATTGGCGGCCTGCGTCAACCAGTAAGCGGCGAGTGCATAGTCTTGGTGCACGCCCTGACCGTCGGCGTGGAGAGCGCCGAGGAAGCTTTGCGCGTCCACCTGCCCTTGCATGGCGGCGCGATGGAACCAGCGCGAAGCTACTTCGGGATTTTCGGGCACGCCCTGTCCCTTCAAATACATGAGGCCGACATTGTATTGCGCGTTTTGGTCGCCCGCCGCGGCGACCGTTTTGAACTCTCGCAACGCCGTTTCGTAGTCTTGGCGGTAATAGGCATTCACTCCGGCCTCGTAGTCAGCCTGGACCGGCAGCATCATTCCGAGGCAGACGGCGGTTGCCAGCACCAGCCTGCGTTCCCGGCCGCGCATCGACGTGCCTAGCGAGCGGATCGAGCGTCGATTGCTCATCGATACACCCGGCGGTAAGGCTGTTCCCCTCATGCTTGATCCACTTGAATGGTTGCGCTGGCCGTTATCGACAGCATTCGCGTTTGCTTTGATCTCGGGTACTCGAGGGGGGACTCGACCGCCGGTCTAACGCGCTTTGCGTCTTGCGGGGACATGCCTGGGCTACGCGATGGGGTTGGGATGTGGGTCCGCTACTCGCTACGGGTGATACTCAACTGTATAAATTATCGATCGGCTTGCACCGCAAAGATAGGGGTAATGCGCTATTGTGTAAAATATTTTTCGCGGCCGTGCTCCTCGCATTGCTCTTTACACGCGCCGGGTTTTGGCAGCTCGAAGGCGCCCGGCAGAAAACCGAATCAACAGCGATAGAGAATGCGGATCCCGAAGGCTTGGACCAGGAGGTGATGCGGCGTGATGACGCTGACATCGTGGCCATCGGCGCGGGTTGCTTTGGGGCGTTACGGGATGTGTTTGCTCGGGTTGGCCGCGCGCTATACTTAGCTTGTCAACGCTTACCCGCGGCTAAACCGACAAACATGGCCGCGAATAGTAAATTTGGAGGTGGCCAATGCAAGAATATAAATCGGACAAGCTCGTCGTGCGTTACGATCCTAAGATATGTATCCATGCCGGGAACTGTGTCCGAGAGCTTCCGGCAGTCTTTGACAGCGCCAAGGAGCCGTGGATCAGTCTACACGGTGCGCCCGTTGAAGAGATCATGAAACAAGTGAAGTGCTGTCCTTCGGGGGCGTTAAGCTACGAGATCCTGGAGAAGGACAAGTAATTCGCCGGACTTAGACCCCGTGGCGCAAAAGCTGATCCGACCCTACGGTTCCTGGGCCTCGCCGATCACGAGCGATCTCATCGTCGCCAAGTCCATCGGACTCGGCGGTATCCAGTCCGACGGCCAAAATCTTTATTGGTACGAGATGCGGCCCGAGGAGGCCGGTCGCAATGCGATCGTGCGCTATGACGGGCAAGGGGCGGTATCGGCCCAGATACCGCCGCCGTTCAATGCCCGGACGCGTGTTCACGAATATGGCGGCGGCGCTTACCTGATAGGGGATGGGGCAGTCTATTTTTCCAACTTCGAGGACCAACGCATCTACCGCGTCATGCCCGGTGTTCCACCGCAGGCCCTCACGCCCGAAGGCGCGTTTCGCTACGCCGATGCCTGCCTTGATAACGTCAGGCAACGACTGATCTGCGTGCGCGAGGATCATTCCGATCCCGGCCGGGAACCCGTCAATGCCGTGGTTGCCATATCGCTTGCCGGGGGCGGACGCGCGCAGGTGCTGGTCTCGGGCGCGGATTTCTATTCCGATCCGCGCCTGAGCCCCGATGGCCGGCGCATCTGTTGGCTCTGTTGGTGTCACCCGAACATGCCTTGGGACGGGACCGAACTCTGGGTTTCAAGCGCGCGAGATGATGGTTCCTTGGGCGATGCGCGGCGCATCGCGGGCGGTTCCAAGGAATCGATCTTCCAGCCCGAGTGGTCCCAGAACGGCGCCAGCCTTTTTTTCGTCTCCGATCGGAGCGGGTGGTGGAACCTTTATTGTTGGACGGATCCCGAGGTCAACGCGCTGATGCCGATGGAGGCGGAGTTCGGCCTTCCGCAGTGGGCGTTCGGAGAAAGCACCTATGCGCCTCTATCCCCCGACCAGATCGCTTGCACGTACCTCCAGGATGGAGCGAGCCATGTGGCGCTCCTTAACCTAGGATCCGGCAGGCTGGATGCGCTAGAGACGCCCTATACCGCCATCGGTTCGGTGCGCTCACACGGGCGCGCGATAGCGTTTATCGGCGCCTCGCCCACGGAGTTTCCTTCCGTCGTCACGCTTGACCTGGCTTCGGGTAGCATGCGCGTTCTGAAGCGCTCAAGTGATCTCGATCTCGACCGCGGCTATGTTTCGGCCGGCGAGCCGATCGAGTTTCCGGCCGACGGCGGCCGTAGCGCACACGGGTTTTTCTATGCGCCCGCCAACGTGGACTTCACGGGCCCGGCGGACGAGCTCCCGCCGCTTCTCGTGACGAGCCACGGGGGGCCCACGGCCGCGACCCACAACGGCTTGAAGCTCACGACACAATTCTTCACCAGCCGCGGATTCGCGGTCCTGGATGTCAATTACGGGGGCAGCACCGGCTTCGGCCGCGCCTATCGCGAACGGCTCTACGGTCAGTGGGGGATCGTCGATGTCCAGGATTGCATCCATGGCGCGCGGCATCTGGTCCGCCAAGGCAGGGTCGATCCCAAGCGGCTAGCCATTCGCGGCGGCAGCGCCGGGGGTTTCACGACGCTCGCCGCGCTCACGTTTCACGCCGTGTTTACCGCCGGTGCGAGTCACTATGGCGTGAGTGATCTCGAAGCCTTAGCCCGCGATACGCACAAGTTCGAATCGCGTTATCTCGACCAGCTCATCGGCGCTTACCCGGCGCGCGCCGATCTGTACCGCGCACGCTCACCGATCCACAGGCTGGACGGTTTGTCTTGTCCCGTGATCTTTTTCCAGGGCTTGGAGGACAAGGTGGTGCCGCCGAACCAAGCCGAGAGGATGGTCGCCGCGTTGCGGAGTAAAGGATTGCCCGTGGCCTATGTCGCTTACGAGGGCGAACAGCATGGTTTTCGCCAGGCTAAGAACATCAAACGCACCTTGGATGCCGAGCTCTATTTCTACTCGCGCGTCTACGGGTTCGATCTCGCGCAGCCCGTCGAGCCGGTGACGATAGAGAACCTCCGTTGATCCTTAGTGCTTTGATCCTGCTCGGCGCGCTTCGGCGGCGTGCCGAGTGAGCGCCCAGGCGACGTGCTCGCGGACCAGCGCCGAGGGATGCGCGCGCCTTTGCTCCAGGGCCGCGGCGGCCTCGGGCGAGGCGGGCCCATTGCCCAAGGCCACGGCGATGTTGCGTAGCCACCCTTCATAACCCACGCGCCGGATCGCGGAACCTTCGGTGTTTTTAAGAAACGCCTCCTCGTTCCAGTTAAATAAAGCGATGAGATCGGGCGCATCCAATCCATGGCGGGGTTTGAAATCGCCCTCGCGGCTCAAGCGCGCGAAGCGGTTCCAAGGGCAGACCAGTTGGCAGTCGTCGCAACCGAAGATGCGGTTGCCGATCAAGGGCCGCAGCGGTTCCGGGATCGGACCGCGAAGCTCGATCGTGAGATAGGAAATACAGCGCCGGGCATCGAGCCGATAAGGCCCGAGGATCGCTTGGGTGGGGCAGATTTCGATGCACGCGCTGCAGCGGCCGCAGTGGTTCGCGGCGTGAGGAGGATCGGCCGGCAGCGGCAGATCGGTATAGATCTCACCGAGAAAAAACCAGGAACCGGCCTGGCGATTAATCAGGTTCGTGTGCTTGCCGATCCAGCCAAGGCCGCCATTGCGCGCCAAGGCCTTCTCCAGGACCGGGGCGCTGTCGGAGAACACGCGATAGCCGCAGGGCCCGGCGCGCGCGCCGATGCGATCGGCCAATTGCCGCAGCCGTTGCCGGAGCACGCGATGGTAATCACGGCCGAGGGCATAGCGGGCGATGTAGCCTAAGCGGGGGTTGTCGAGTATGGATTGGGCTGAAGCCGCGCCCGGGGGTAGATAGTCCAGGCGTGCCGAGATCACCCGCAGTGTCCCCGGCACCAGCTCATCCGGGCGGCTTCTCTTCGTGCCGTGCCGTGCCATGTAGCGCATCTCGCCGTGATAACCCGCGGCGAGCCAGTCGCCGAGCCGGTGCTCGGCGTCGCCGAGATCGACCCCGGCGATGCCGATCTGCTGAAAACCGAGATCTCGGCCCCAAGCTTTGATTTCCGTTGCTAAGCGAGCGTAGTTCAAGGCGCTAGCCCCCGCCGAATAGGCGCTCAA
>JBOIDH010000094.1:0-7835 GCA_050740495.1 Gammaproteobacteria bacterium
TGAGGCGGGATTTTTCGTATTTGTCCGCGATCTGCCCGCTGGTCGCCGAAAACAAGAAAAACGGCAGGATGAAAATAGCGGCGCTGAGATTGATGAGCGCGTTGGCATCTTGAGCGCTGAGCGAAGCCACCTGAAAGGCGAACATGATGACGAGAGCGTTTTTATAGACGTTGTCATTGAAGGCGCCCAGGAACTGGGTCCAGAAAAACGGAACGAAACGCCGTTCGCGCAGGAGCGAATACTGGGTTTCTTGTTTCATACGCCCGGGCGGTGAGGTAAGGGCTCCCTGGGGCCGCGTTGACTCGGCCTCGGCGGCGCCGCTCGCGCTACCGGCGGGACGCCGCGCGGGCCTATTTGGAGGCGACGGTCTTACCGTCAATCACCAGGCTTACGATGCCCCGATCCAGCATATAAGTGCAATCGACGCTACTGAATTCGCCGCCAGCGGGGCCTTTCCATTGCAAGGTCACGCTCGTGGTGCCGTCGCTGGTCATGTAATCCGCGGTACCGAGGTCCGGTTTGAGGAACTGTCTCGCGGCGACGGGACATTCCGCTGCAGCATTTTCCTTCAGGTGCTTGGTCGTCAGCATGAAGCTGTCGGTGGCCTGCTGCCGTCCGGTCGTTTGCATCATTATGGCTACCGCCCCGACCCCCGTGATTATCAATATTCCCCAGAGGAACTTGCCGGGGGTGAAACGCTCGGTTGAAGGTGATTTCGATTCCATCATAGATCTCCGCGAGTGAATTTGGCTATGTTTTACACGGCTCCCGCTTGTTGGTTGATCAAAAAAGTTCGGGCCAATCACTACCAGGATAATGAAACCCTCGTTACGCCTCAAGCCGGCTACGGGAAATCACCTACGAGGCCGCGGGAAGCACCGCGCGCCCCACCGATCTCTATGGTCCAAGTTTGAAGTAAAATGGCGCTTTCTCATACGATTCTGCGCAAGGCGATGGTGATATTACAGGTTTTGCTACTCTTGGGCGTGGCCAACGCGGCACCAATCGTCGCGCGGGAGCTGCTCGGCGAGCGCTTTAACCGGCCGCTCGATGGCGGCAAGGCGTTCATCGACGGCGCGCCGATTTTCGGCGGCACGAAAACCGTGCGCGGGCTCCTCGCCTCGTTGCTCATGAGCGCCGCGGGGGCTATGCTGCTGGGCTTCTCGGCCAGCTTCGGCGCCTGGTTCGCCGCGGCGGCGATGCTCGGTGATTTATTTTCGAGCTTCATGAAACGGCGCATGGGTGTCGCGTCGAGCTGCCCGGTGACCGGTCTCGACCAGATCCCGGAAGCCTTGTTTCCCGCCTTGGCCGCGCTCCCGTATTTAGACCTCAGCGCCCTCGATGTGGCGATCATCGTCACGCTGTTTTTCCTCTTGGACATCGCGGTGTCGCCGGTGTTATACCGGCTCAGGATCCGCAAGATCCCCGAATCCGGCCCCCACGCATGATCCCGCGCCAGGAACGCCCGGCCATCGTGGGGATCTTGAACCTTACGCCGGATAGCTTCTCCGACGGCGGGGCATACGCCGATGCGGACTCGGCGGTGCGCCATGCTTGCCGCATCGCCGCCGAAGGGGCGGATATTATCGATGTCGGCGGCGAATCGACGCGCCCGGGCGCGGAGCGCGTCGCCGCGGCGGAGCAGATCCGGCGCACCCGTGAGGTGATCCGGCGATTGCGCCAAGCCTTACCTGATCAGGTGGCGATCAGCATCGATACGACGCTCGTCGAGGTGGCGGCCGCGGCGTTAGAGGCCGGCGCCACGATCATCAACGATATATCCGCGGGCCGTGACGACCCCGGCATGTTCGTGCTGGCCGCCGAACGCAAGGTCGCTTTGGTGCTTATGCACATGCAGGGCACGCCGCTTACGATGCAAACCGATCCTCACTATCAGGATGTGCTCGGGGAGGTGCGGGCGTTTCTCATCGAGCGCGCACGGCTGGCTGAAACCGCCGGGGTCGAGCGCGAGCGCATCATCATCGATCCGGGGATCGGATTCGGTAAGACCAAAGTCCACAACCTCGCCCTGCTCGCCGATCTGGGCGCGTTCGCCGCTACCGGTTACGCCGTGTTGCTAGGGGCCAGCCGCAAGCGATTCATGGGCGCGGTGTGCGCGGAACAAACCCCGCGCGAGCTGGTTGGCGCCACCTGCGCGACGACCGCCTTAGGCGTCGCCGCCGGCGTGCGTTACTTTCGTGTCCACGATGTCAAGGCCAATCGTCAAGCCGCGGATGCAGCTTGGGCGATAATGCTCGGGCAATCCTAGCGAGCACGCGGCGCAGGAGGTGTTTTTTCCGCTCGGTGAATCCCTGGGAACGCGGCGAGGATCGCGAGGACCTCGTCGATGTCGGCCTCGGTGTGATCGGCCGAGATCTGGAACCGGATCTCCTCCTCGCCCCGCGGCACTACGGGATAGGAAAGACCGGTGGCCAGTATGCCGTGGGTCTTCAAATACTGAACCATCGTCCAGGTGCGCTCGGTGTCGCGCAAGAGCAGCGGCACGACCGGGTGCTCGCCCGCGAGGGTCTCGTAGCCTAGGTTTATCAGCGCTTGCCGGAAGTGCAGCGTCAATTGCCGCAGCCGTCCCAGCAGGTCCCGGCCCGCCGGGCTATCCACGATGTCCAAGGCCTTCACGGCCGCGGCCGCTTCGCCCGGTGTGATCGGGTTCGAATAGATATACAAAGGCGCCTTCTCGCGCAGGTAATCGATGAGCACGCGCTCACCGGCCACGTAACCGCCGTTCACGCCAAACGCCTTGCCGAGCGTCGCGATCAGGAGATCCGCCGGACCCGAGCCGGTGTGCTCCTCGGTGCCTCGACCCGTAGCTCCGATTGCGCCCACGCCGTGCGAGTCATCGACAAGCATGAGCACGCCCTCCTTGAACCGGCCATCGAAGTGCGCGGCAATCTTCTTGATTTCCGCCAGCGGCGCGTGATCGCCGCGCATGCTGAAGATCCCATCGCTTACCACAAGGACCCTCTCGCAACCCGCCGCCTGCGTAAGACAGTCTTCGAGCGCCGCCATATCGAGATGCGCATAGACGTGTTTCTCCTTGGGCTGGGCGAGGCGCGCGGCGTTGATGATGCAATTGTGGTTGAGCGCATCGCTGATAATCGCGGTGTCCGGCGTGACCAAGACCGGCAGGACGCCCATGACCGTAGCATAGGCTGAGCTGAAGGCGAGCGCGGCCTCGCGCCCGTGAAATGCCGCGAGCCGCCGCTCAAGCTCCACATGCGGCGCGTAGGTGCCGCTGATAAACCGTACAGCCCCAGGCCCGGCGCCGAATGCGCGCACGGCCTGCTCCTCGGCCGCGATCACCTCCTCGCGCAAAGCCATGCCGAGGTAAGCATTGGAATTCATGCGGATAAACGGGCGCTCGCCCTCATCCTCGATGAGGTATCGCGGGCCACGGGCGCCGTGCGCGCGACGAACCTTGGTAATGACCGGCTCGCGCCGTTTGGCGGCGCCGCTTGCGTCGATCTGGGCGATCTCTTGGGCGAGCCGGTGTTTGATGCGGTCAAGCGGCATGCCGATAGTCTCAGGGTGCGTTCCGCAGCCGCTCACCTAGGCGCTCGATCATGTCGGCTGTCATCGCCTCGAGGTCATAGGCCGGCGCCCACCCCCATTCCGCCCGTGCGGCGCTGTCGTCGAGCGATCGCGGCCAGGAATCGGCGATGGCCTGGCGCACGGGATCGATCCTGTAGTCGATCACGAACTCCGGGACATGGCGGCGAATGGCCTGCGCCAGCTCCGCGGGCGTGATGCTCATGGCGGTGATGTTGAAGGCATTCCGGTGGTGCAAACGCGCCGGATGGGCCTCCATCAGCGCGATGATCGCCCGCAGCGTATCGGGCATGTACATCATGTCGAGACGCGTATCGGCGCGCAGAAAACACGTATAGCGGCGGTAACGGATGGCGTGATGGAAGATCTCCACCGCATAGTCGGTGGTGCCCCCGCCCGCCGGGGCGACGTAGGAAATAATGCCCGGAAGCCGCAGGCCGCGCGTATCGACGCCGAAGCGCCGGGCGTAGTAATCACACAGGAGCTCGCCGGCGACTTTCGTGATCCCATAGATCGTCTGCGGCCGCTGGATCGTATCCTGCGGGGTGCGCTCGCGCGGTGTCGTCGGGCCGAAAGCCCCGATGGAGCTCGGGAAGAAAAGCACACAGCGGTTCTGCCGCGCGACCTCCAGGATGCGATAGAGACCGCCCATGTTGACATCCCAGGCCACGTGCGGCCAGTCTTCCCCTACGGCCGAAAGGACCCCGGCCAGATGATAAATCGTCCCGATATCGTGACGGCCCACGAGGTCCTGGATCTGGCGAAGCACGGTGCAGTCGACATGCTCGAAAAGGCCTTCGCCGATGGGCGAGTCCGGACGCGGCATGCGGATATCCGAGGCCACCACCCGGGCGGGACCCACGCGCGCTCTCAACGCTGGAACGAGCTCCGAACCGATCTGCCCGAGCGCGCCGGTGACCAGGATCCGCCGGTCGTTCAAGTTCATGCTAGCCCTCTCATCGACCCCAAAGCCAGCCAGCGCCGCGGTGTGCTTTCTTCCGAAGGCACCGGCCACCCCGCGCCAAGAGCGCGGGGCATAAATTTAATTCTAAGTTGCACTCTTCTAAATACTAACAGAGAATCGCGTCATGACCCGCGAGGGCATTGATGGTTTTCACGATCGGTGACGGCTTGATGCCGGCGCTCAATACGTTCGGGAGGCTCTTATGTCCATGATGTTTTATTGCGGTTCCGGTTCACCTCCCGCTTGGCGGGTTTGGCTTTGCCTCGAACACAAACAACTCCCCTATGAGCTGAAGATGCTCTCGTTTTCGGCGGGGGATCTCAAGACCGAGGAATTTACCCAACTCAATCCCAGGCAAAAGGTGCCGGTCCTGGTCGAGAACGGTTTCGTCCTTTATGAGTCCGTGGCCATTCTCGAATACCTCGACGAACGCTATCCCGTTGCCGGCCTGGGGCGATTATTCCCGGACGACGCGCGGGAGCGGGCCCTCGTCCGCCGGTTCATCCAAGAGACCGACTGGTATCTCGGCATGGCCATGGGGCGGATGCTGCGGGAGATTTTTCACAAAGCCGAGGAGGAGCGCGATCGCTCCGTGATTGCGGACGGTCGCGGCAAGCTCGCGGCCGAGCTGGCGCATTTCGAGCGCGAGATCCGCGGCGATTTTGTCACCGGGGTGCTGAGCGCGGCCGATTTCACGCTTTACCCGATGATAGCACTGGCGCTGCGGGCCGATCTTAAAGATCCAGCCTTAGCGATCCGGACCCTCGTCGGGCCCAAACTCACGGCTTGGATGGGGCGCATCGAAGCCCTCCCTTATTTCGCCCGGACCCTACCGCCGCACTGGAAAAATAACTAACCCGGCCGGGCCGAAGAAATCTTGCAATCGCTGGGTCAGCGCATCCGACGTTGCTTTGGCAATTCTAGGATTACGATCCCCTGGGACCTCTCCGGGGGAATCGCAATACCTGACCGAAATCATGGTCAAGCGTAATCGGCGTCCGGCCTTCACGCCAGCAAACATCGAAAATAGTTTCATCAGACGCCCCATGCAACGCTTGATCACGAACCGTCGCGACATCATGTCCCGCCGATCGTAATAGCGCTTGTCCGCGCGTTCCGATATTCTCGTCAAGTTTGAATCTCACGCCGCCCGCTCTTCGCCGCCTCCTCCGACACTCGACGGCGCAAGCCATGCGAATACGTATCCGGCGGTACGTTGAGCTCGGCATCGAGCGGACATAGACCCCGCCGACCCGGGGCGCCATACCCCAGCCGTTTCACTTCTACCTCACCGAACAGACTCATCAATCCACGTTCACTTGCACAGATCCGGCCGTCGGTACGCAGGGAGGGGTGCACCCGCGGACCAGTGTCAAAGCGAGGAAGCGGGCGGTGGCGGTCGGAAGTCGGAGGCATCCGTAGTAGCGATGAAGTCCGGTAATGCGGAGGGAGCGAAGGGGTGCCGGTCTGAGATAACGGTGGGGGGATACACGGCCCTACGCAGAGAGGACTATGACCGTGACCACACGACTCATAGTTTCACACAGAAGGCGCGTGAAGAGCCGCGGGTGCGGTTCACGGCCCCTAGCGCGTGCCCCTTGAGAGTCGTCCCACCTGAGAGGCTGGGACGACTCTCTCTGCACTCAAGGGGTACGAGTAAAATAGAACAGCGCCCCCAGCGCGAGCACGACGCAAACGACCGGGGCCAGGCTCAGAATTTCTGTAAACATGTTTCCCCCCTACTGGAAGCTATGAAAAAGGACGAAGGATTCATTCCCATCCTCCTGCCGCAGAACATGGGCATCAATTAATTTGACGTATTGTTCGGCGGATCGTTCCTGAGGCCCCCATCGACGTTGCCGGACACCACGCTCACCTCTCCTCATCCGGCTCGCGGACCGCCTTTCACCGGGCAGAATGGCACGAGAAAACCCCGCCAGAGCCCATCGTGTCTTGTAGTCCGCATCGCCAGGAGCTGTTTAGCCAGGCGATGCGCGCAAGGAAAGCTGCGTCAAATCACGCCTTCGATCCAATCCGTCATGGCATCCAGAATTTCGGCCCTAACTTGCGAATCCTTGCGTCCGGTGCGCGTGGGCACATGAAACGAATGATCGGCGCCGGCAAACAGCTTGAGGGTCGCACGCCCGCCGAGCTGTTTGAGAAGCGGCTCTAGCAACTGCAGGTCGGCGAACTCATCACGGCTTCCCTGCAGGAAGAGCAGCGGGATTTGCACATCGAAGAGGTGTTTACCGCGCTCGTCCGACGGCCGCCCCGGCGGATGAAGCGGAAATCCCAGGAACACGAGACCGCGGACGCCGGGCAACGGCGACTCTGCTTGCGCCTGCGAAGTCATGCGCCCGCCGTAAGACTTGCCGCCCGCGAACAGGGCGAGCCCCGGAGCCAGGCGCGACGCTTCCGCCACCGCGGCACGGACGGTGGCCTGGGCAAGCCTCGGCGCGTCCGGCCGCTTCGATCCACGCTCCATGTACGGAAACTGATAACGCAGCGTGGCGATGCCGCGCTCCGCAAGTCCGTCCGCGACTGATGACATGAACGGGTGCGCCATCCCCGCCCCCGCGCCGTGCGCCAGCACGTAGCAGGCGCGCGCGTTCTGCGGTGCTTGTAGCAAGCCCGAAACGCGCTGGGTATCGTCAACGGCGATCGACACGGGCTGCGGATGGGTGGAAGGCATTGCGGCGATGTAGGTTTCACACACGGCTCGATCCGAACCGTATCAGCGCCTGCGCATACCCCGGCGCCGTCGTTTCGTGCATGAAATACACGTAAGTTTCGCGCCAAGCGGTAGCCGCGAGCCGGTCCGCCCACTGCTTCAGGTCGGCGTCCGAGTAGGTTTCGAGCCGAAGCCGGATGTAGCCCCACGGCGCGGTTTCCACCAGAGGCGGCGGCGCGTTGTCTTCGCGTTCGGAGAGCACCAGCGCCGCGCCGCCGTCTTTCAGCGCGTCGTAGACATCGTCGGCGAACCAGCTGTCGTTGCGGAACTCGAACGCGGCGCGGTGCTCCTTGGGCAGTACGGCAAGAAACGCCGTGAGGCGTGGCAGGTCCTTCTTCAGGAATGGCGGCAGCTGAAACAGGACCGGGCCGCGCTTGGCGCCGAGGGCGGCCAGGTTCTTGTAGAGGTAGGCGGCGGAGTCGGCCGCCTCGTCCGCCTTGAGCCGCGCCATGTGCGTGATGCGCCGTGACGCCTTGATCGCAAAGCGGAAGTCTTTCGGCGTCGAGCTTGCCCAGTTCTCGAGCACATCCTTCTTCGGCATGCGATAGAAGGTGTTGTTGATCTCCACCGTCG
>JBOIDH010000095.1:0-7800 GCA_050740495.1 Gammaproteobacteria bacterium
GGCCGGGATGTTTCGTCGGGGATTACCGCCGCCACCAGCGGCCGCAGCGCCGGCACATCGAGATCGAGCCGCAGCCGGCCGGCCACGCGCTCTGGGTCGACCTGGCCACCGAGGCTGGCTCGCGCACCCAGCGCCTGCAGGAGGGCCTTCTGGATGTCGATCGGCCCTTCTGCCGGTGCCAGGGCCGCCAGCTCGAGCGTCAAGAGCGTGTCTTCCGCACCCTCCGGCGCCAGCGGTTTGCCGCCCTGGCTCACTCCCCCGACGCTGGCATTGCCCGTCAAGGTAGCGCCCGGAAAGGTCGTCTCGAACGGCGCCAAGAGCTTGGCTTTCAGCGCCACCGCGAGCCGCCGTACCCCGTAGGTGTTATAGCTGAGCCCGCCGGCATCGAGCGTGAGATCGACCTGCGGCTGCTCGAGGGCACCGGTCGCGATCAGGCTCAGGGCCGCCCGGCCCTGGAGCGGCGCCTTCGCGAGCCCGCTTGCCACCGCCAGATCCGGTACCTCGAGCGTGACCCTGCCCTCGACGGTGTTGGCGGCGAGGTCGCCTTTGCCCTGACCTTCCAATCCGAAGCCGGCGGCGCCCAGATGGAGCGCCTGCAGCTCGACCCGCTGCGGCGAGGTCGGCTGCAGCCGGACGCTAAGATCGATCGTCCGCCCGATCAAGGGCTCCACATCCGGCGGCAACACGCCCGGAGCCACGTCCAGGCGGCCGTCGATCCCGATGCGCGGCAGATCGGCGAGCCCGAGCTCGAGGTCGCTCGTAAGGCTCGCAAGATTCTGCGCCTCGAGTGCGAGCCGCCCGCGCCAATCGGCGAGCGGCCCCTGGCCGCCGAGATCGAGATGCAACTCGCCGGCCTCCGGGCGCTCCGAGACAGCCGCCAGCAGGCCACCCGTCTCGTTCGCCTTCAGGCTAAGATCGAGCGTTGCGCCCGCGAGATCGGCATCAAGCGCAAGCCGGGCGTCCGCCGTTTCTTGATCGACACGGTTGATGCGGAGATCCGCGCTGAGGCGGTTCGCGGCCTCGTTGGTCCGTATATGGCCGTCGATGCGGAAGGCGGCGGCCTGCCCGATTATCGGCTGCCCCAGCTCGAGCCGATCGACGAAGATCCGCAGCACGTCGACCGCCACCGGCAGGGAGGTCGGGAGCTGCAGCAGGCTTGGAAATGTGAATGGCTTTTGCGGCTCGGGCGTTGGCGCCGAGGGCGGCAGGCGGTTAACGGCCACGCGCTCCGCGCCTACCGCCGCGATCTCGAGCTTCAGATGCGGAAGGGCCGAGGGCACGAGGTGGAAGCGGACACCATCGACCTCCAGCCAATGGCCCTGCGGATCGCCCAGTCGCACCCGCTCGACCCGCATGTCGAAGGGCAGGAAGCCTTCGATGCCGGCGATCTCCGCGGTCTTGCCCTCGCCCGAGAGCGCCCCGCTCGCGCGCGAGGCAATCTCACGCTTGCCCCACCCGGTCTGCAGGACGCCCAAAGCACCGGCGAGGGTGGCAAGGATCAATAAGACGAGCGCCAGCAGCGTCCATCCGAGCACGCGGAGGATCCGCCGTACGGTCCCACGTCGCCGCGTCTCGGTAAAGGCAGCGTCAGAACGCCTGTCCAATGCTGACATAGATCTGGACGATGTCGTCGACACCCGAGCGGCGGTCGAGCGGGACGCCGGCGTCCAGGCGCAAGGGACCGATCGGCGTAATATAGCGCAGGCCGATGCCGGTGCCGGCGAAGAGACGCTCCTCGAGGCTCGGCAGCGCGCTGTCGGCGACGGTGCCGCCGTCGATGAAGTAGACGAGCCCGATCGTATCGGTCATGCGGTAGCGGAGCTCGGCGCTGAGCTCGATCAGCGAGCGGCCGCCTACCGGGTCGTCCTCTTCGTCGAGCGGTCCCGCAAGCTGATAGCCATAGCCGCGGATCGAGCCGCCGCCGCCGGCGTAGAACCGCTCGTCCGCCGGGACGTCGTTGCGACCGGTACCGGCGATGGACCCGAGGTTGCCGCGCAGGGCGAGGATGTACTTCGCGCTGTCGCTGGGTCGCAGATAGGTGGTCGCGATCGCCTGGGTCTTGAGGAAGATGACGCCGGCATCGAGGGTGTCGGTATAGGGGGCGGCCAGGAAGTTGAGCCGCCAGCCCTGGGTCGGGTCGAGCAGGTTGTCCGAATAGTCCATCTTGATCGTGCCCGGCAGGGAGAGGAGGCCGAAGGAATCCTCCTCCTCGTCCTTGAGCTTGATCTTGGCGAGCCGGTAGGCGACGCCGAGCGCGCCTGTCACCCGGTCCGACCCGAGCGGCCGCTCGATCGCCACGCCCGCGCCGACGCTCTTGCTCTCATAGGCGTCCGTGTCCTCGGCTTTGACCGAGGTGCCGGCGAGCAGGTTCTGCTTGCGTGCGCCGAAATCGGGCTTAACGAAGTTGGCCGAGATCTCCTGGCGCAAGGGCGAGAGATAGAGATCGCTTTTGAGCTTCTCGCCGGCACCCAGGAAGTTACGGTGCTCCCAGAAGAACGAGCCGTTCGGGCCCTCGTCGGTCGCGTAGCCAATACCGGCACCGATCGACCGCGGCTTTCGCTCCGTCACCGTGTAAGTGATCGGTAGGCGGCCGCTCGCATCCAATTTTTCGGGCTCTGCGACGACGACGGTCGAGAACAGGTTGGTGTCGATCAGCGACTGCCGGGTCTTGTCCATGACCTCGGGGTGGTAGCGGTCGCCCGGGCGGAACAGGACCCGCCGTCGCAGGAAGCCCTGGTCGACATGGTCGGCACCGACGATCGCGAACTCGCCCATAGGAACGATGGGACCCGTTGTCACCGGCAGAGTCACGTCCATCCGCTTCGTGGCCCTTGCGATGACCGCGTCGAGCTTGCCGGCCTTGGCGAAGGCATAGCCCAAACGCTCCGCCTGCGAGACGAGCTCGCCGTGCGCATCGAGGACGGGCTGCGCTGCCGCCGCCTGGCCCGGCGCGAGCTTGAGCCTTTCCGGCGTCGGGGCGAGGAAGCCGTTCCGGGGGTCTGTGACCACGATCTTGACCGACCCCAATGTGTAGCGCGGCCCGGGGACGACATCATAGGTGAGGATCGTCGGCGCGCCCTTAAGGAAGTCCTCCAGACGGTCGCCGAGGCCGCCCACGGTGGTCAGGGCGGTTTGGTTGTCATCGCGCACGGTCCTCACCTCATAGCTGGCGGTACCCTCGTAATACCCGAGGCTCCTGAGCCCGCTCTCGATGTTGGGGAGGTCTCTGTCCGCACGGCGGCGCAGCACGAACTCGCTGGCAGGCGGCCGGGAGATCGTCTGGTTGGCGTCCGAGGCGCTGAGCAGCGTGCTCCTGATCTGATCGTCAATGCCCTCACCGTCGATCTCCACCCCGTAGCGGATGCCGGTCTGCGGCTCCGCCTCGAGCTCGTCCTCGCCGTTTCCCCCGCGCAAATAGGAGCAGCCCGACAGCAGGAGGGGCAGGAGCAGCAGTACGGCCGCACCGGCATGGCGCGCCATCCGCTCAGAGACCGGCCGATGATCGCCGCGGGCGGGAAATAGTAATTCCCTTCCACGATGACAGTCGCGTGCTCTCCGCAATCACGTCTTTCCGAATCGCTTTCATACAACTCCTTTTGCACAAATCGCGGATTGCGAATCGAAATCCGCAATCCGCATTCAAGCGGCCTTGTGCAACATCCCGTGCGGATCAAGCACAAACTTCCGCGCCGCGCCCTTGTCGAAATCGGCGTAGCCCTTCGGCGCGTCGTCCAGCGTGATGACCGTGACGTTGACGGCTTTGGCGATCTTGATCTTGTCGTACAAGATCGCGTTCATCAGTTGCCGGTTGTATTTCAACACCGGCGTCTGCCCGGTCATAAACGAATGGCTTTTGGCCCAGCCCAGGCCCAGCCGGATGCTCAAGCTGCCGCGCTTGGCATTGTCGTCCACCGCGCCCGGATCGTCGGTCACGTAGAGGCCGGGGATGCCCAGCGCGCCGCCCGCCCGCGTGATTTCCATAATCGAATTGAGCACCGTCGCCGGATGCTCGACGCGCGATTCCGCCCCGTGCCCGCGCGCCTCGAAACCGACCGCGTCCACCGCGCAATCCACCTGCGGCTCGCCGACGATCTGCGCGATCTGCTCGGCCAGCGGCGCGCTCTTCGACAAATCCACCACCTCGCAGCCGAACGATTTGGCCTGCTTCAAACGCGCCGGAATCATATCGCCCACGATCACGCAGGCCGCGCCTAGCAACTGCGCCGCAGCAGCCGCAGCCAAGCCCACCGGCCCCGCGCCCGCGATGTACACGATCGTGCCCGGCCCCACGCCCGCCGACAGGCAACCGTGATAACCCGTCGGCAAAATGTCCGACAGACAGGTCAGGTCCTTGATCTTCGCCATCGCCTGATCTTTGTCGGGAAACCTCAACAGGTTGAAATCGGCGTACGGCACCAGCACGTATTCGGCCTGCCCGCCGACCCAGCCGCCCATGTCTACATAGCCGTATGCGCCGCCTGCGCGCGCCGGATTGACGGTCAGACAGACGCCGGTCTTCTGTTCCTTGCAACTGCGGCAGCGCCCGCAAGCCACGTTGAACGGCACCGAGCACAGATCGCCGACCTTCAGAAATTCGACGCCCTTGCCGGCCTCTATGACCTCGCCGGTGATCTCGTGCCCCAACACCAAGCCGCGCGGCGCGGTCGTGCGGCCGCGCACCATATGCTGATCGCTGCCGCAGATGTTGGTCGAGACGACCTTCAGGATCGCCGCATGGTCAATCCTTTTGCCCTTGGGATCGGCCAGTTTGGGGTACTTGATTTCCTGCACCTCGACCTGGCCCGGCCCTAAATAAACGACTCCACGATTCTCTGCCATTGCTGTGTCCTCCGGGATGGATGGGTTGTGATGATGGGACTGCTTCGCTGGTCAGGATTAGGGATTTTAAAAGCCCTTTTTCTCGAAAGGGAAAGTACTGATGAACCTGTGGAATGTCAAACACTCGAATCCTCGGTCACAAGTGGGGGATTTTTCGGCCGTTGCATCCGCGGCGCGCCAAGCAGGCAACACATCCCTGTGGCCGGCCAGCTTCGGCGGCGCGGGGCGCAGTTGGGTTGTAGATTTCTCCACCGTGACTTCTCTGCGTTGAGCAAAGAAGTTTCGCTGTTGCGGCTAGAGGCCGCGTTAGTAAGAGCAACGGTATCATTCCGGTGTCATTACGCCGATGGCTGCGGAACGTATAAGGGCCTTATTTGCGTCCATATGATCCTCCGAGCCTTTCCTAGTAAAAACATCAACGGCGACGAACCGTGCACTCAGAGTGCACCGCGTATGCCAGGATGTTGGAAAGCGGAATAAGCCTAGGCAAACCGGATGCTTAGCGTGCTAGGCTTAACTTTGGGTCACCGCGCTGCCTGCCTTTCCCCGCAACTTCTCGTGGGGCCACAAAATGTGGTGGAGGAGGTGCTAGCCAAGCAGCGGCCCGTAACCGTGATGTCGTACGCGGCGCTCTTGTCCTCGGCGAGGACTTCGTGAGCCGGCCAGCGTGAGCGCCGCGGCTACGGATGAGACGAGGATTCGACCAGTGACCGTGTCCATGTTTTCAGTCCCAAGTTTCTTCAAGGTTTTCCCCACGTGTTGCTCGTGCGGTTGAAGAGCAAGGTGCCCCTCCCGTGGGCCGCCACCACGACGTGGGACGAAACGATGGCGACCCCCGTGGCGAGGCTGTCCTCCGGCAGCGGGATGGACTGCAGGATTCTTGGATGTGCCGGGTCGCGCACATCGACGAGGACGAGCCGCGGCGAAGGCGACGAACCGACAAGTGCTGCGACGCTGTCGTGGACGTCCACGTTCACGGGCTCGACATCAAGTTTGAGCAGGACGACCAGCTTCGGCATTGAAGGGTCGGCGACGTCGAGGACGCCCAAGCCCGCGGAGAAGGCGAGGTAGAGGATCGAGCCGTCGGCTGCGCCCTCGACCGGAAAGTTCGCCGGCTTCGCACCGCCCGGGGTGAAACCGTAGGTATCGAGCGGCAGAGCGCTCTGGCGGGTGACCTGCAGCGGTTCGGAGGCGAGCGTCGCGACAGTGAGCTGGAAATAAGGGCCCCAGTCGTGCGTGGACACGTATGCCGCCCGGCCATCGGCGGCCAGGACTACATCCGGCTGTCCGCGGCCGAAGTCCGCGGTGACGGTCTCGCTTCCGAGGAAGCCAGCCCGATCGTAACCGCGCATCGCCAGGCGCCCAATCCCACCGGAGACGATGACCCGGCCGCCCGCGGCGGAGACGCCGGAGAACGGACCGACCTCGACTGGTATCGGGGGATTGCGCAGAGTAAGCGCGGATGGTCCTCTAGCGTGTAGACGCTGAGGTGCCCGGGTGGCTGCGCATCCAGCGCGAAAAGCAGACCGTCAGCGACGGCGAGGTCATCCGCGCTCTCGCCGCCCTGCACCGGGACAACACGCGTCGGCTCGCGCCGTCCGAGGTGCACGACCTCGATCCCGGCCGCACCTTTGGTGACGTAGGCCCACTCACCGTGCACGACGACATTCGCCGATTCCCCCGAGCGCGTGCTCGGATAGCTAAGCGCGTGCCAGGCGAGCTCCACCCAGGAACAGCCGCCGAGCAGGAGCGCGGGGAGCATGAGTATCCATGCGCACCGCGCTGGCAGCCGCTGGATCTTTCTGCTGTTCCCCGCGGACGTTCTGGAAAATGTAGCGCAGTACATCGTAACGATCCCATCTTCTTGTTGTTCACGCCGGTCTCATGCGTCGCAACCGGCGGTATCATGATGCATCGGTACCACACATTGCCTCCCTCTCGTGGTCACCGAAGGCCACCAGTAGGCTAACATCAACCCGTGATTACATGCCACTCCCTTGCAGAACCTGTTTGCATCTACGGATCCGCCCGCACCACGTCCGTTTACCGCGTATCCGCCCACGGCACTGCCAGGAAATCCACCAGCGACGTAAGCAATGATCGCATCCAACCGCTCGAATCGTCCGCGCGTAAGTCCATCAATTGCAAGGGCCCAAATTCGGCCGCTTGCGGACTTTGCCCACAGTGTAGGGCGGAACGCCGCAGGTGGTTCCGCCGAATGTGACGGCCTGAGAAGTACTACCTGGACCGGTTTTACCCATCGCGTTGGCAACGAAGGCGCGCCAAACAGGGCCGCCTTCGGCTCCGGCCAGCCTTAGGCTGGCGCTCGTACGTAGACACGGCGCCGGCCGCGCTCGTTTCCGGAGAGATAGTTGAGAACCGAGAAGGATGATTTTATTCTCCTCACCCAACCCTCTCCAGCAGGAGAGGGAGCTACGAGTTCACCGCTTCAGGGCGAGATTCAGAGAAATTTCTGGCAACGCTGGAAACCCGCCCGGCTCATCAGACGAAGCCGCTGCAACTACGATCCCCATGCTCTTCGTGCTTGCCTGGTCGAGCGTCGCCTTCAACCTCAACGAGGTTTATTCCCCGGTGATGAAGGCGGTCTTCACGTTCAAGAACACCGAGCAACTGCCGGAGCGCGATCCGCCCTTCGAATCGCCCGCCTTAGGATGGCGCGAAGCTCCTGCACAGGCGCGGAAATGGAAGACTGTAGGCATACCCTAGCGAGGCTGCCTCAGACCGCCGAGATGTATGGGGAGGGTCACCTGGCTGGGGGACGTTGCGGCAGCCACCAAGCGGGCCACCGCCGACTGAATTGTCGTGACCTCGATCATGACAACCTCTGTAGAACTCGGCTACTCCAGAAATGTTTGCAGCCGGGCCAAGACATCATCGATCACATAATCCGGCACGTCCTCTACAAACCTTGCCGCGCGTGCAGCATAGTCGATGGTTCTC
>JBOIDH010000096.1:0-7727 GCA_050740495.1 Gammaproteobacteria bacterium
CAACGTTGTAGCTTGGCGCAAGGTTCACCTCCCCACGCGCCCCGAACAGCTCTGCAAAGGTTTCGGGCGAAGAATAACGCACGAAGCGACCACACATATATCAATCATTATGGCATGCCCCACTTGCCCGCTGAGCCATTCCGGTTGCGAACGACACGACACATTGTGAACGCGCAAGCGCGCTATCCACGGCCCATCGACGAGCGTAAGGGAGGAACGCCATCGGGTGGACCTGCACTTCCCCCGCTTTCATGATCGCGGCCCTAGACCCCATCGCCTGTCATCCAGGGAAGCGGCCGCCGGGAGGCTAAGTTCCTGCGGCGGCCGCTTGTCGGTGAACACGTGGCGTCGCACGCCAAGCGCGAGCACCGGGATCGGCAAGCTACTCGGCTGTGAACGCTGCGTCCTCCACAACAAGCCCAACCTGTGAACCTACTTCTATCGAATCAGACTGGCCCTCGTACTCGTAGTCCACGTGCCCCGTGACGGTCACGGAATCACCGGCGGGCACGTTACTGATGGCAAACACAGGCTGTGCCGACACCGTGCCTGAAATGCTCCCCAGCGAGGCCGTGCCGGCCCAGTCATAGGGGCCACCCGTCCATGTCAGTTCGAAATCCCCGGGTTCTCGGGGTCCCGATACGGTTGACTAAGTTCGGCCCCAAAAGCCGTCGATACGTGCACAGTTACTCCGACGTTTTCGACTGCGGCGCCGTAAAGATCTCCAATGTCGATCGAGATCGGCAACAGATCGTGAAGACCCTGGCGGCGTGACGCGATAATTCTTGACATGAGGATGCGTGCGTAGCTAGAAGGCGTGAGTCACGCATTTAGTATTTTCCGCAGCCAGGCGCCAATATCGCCGATTTCCTGCGGGCAGACCGAGTGCGGCATCGAATACTGGTGCCACTCGATGGAATAGCCGAGCCCGACCAAAAAGGTCATCGAACCCGCACCCATCGTCAGCGGCACGACCGGGTCGTAGAGGCCATGGGCCATGAAGATGGGCGTTGCTTTGTTGGCCGCCGGCGCTTCCTGCGGCAGCGACTCCGCGAGCGGCAGGTAGGCCGACAGCGCCATCACGCCCGCGAGCGTATCGGGGTGGCGCAGCCCCGTCTGCAGCGCGATCGCGCCGCCCTGCGAGAATCCGGCGAGCACGATCCGCGAGGTGGCGACCCCGCGCTTTCCTTCGCGATCGATGAGGGCGTTGATCTGCGTTTGCGATTCGCGGACGCCCCGCTCGTCGGCGCGCCCGGAGGTGCCTTCGAGCTCGCCGAAGGAGACGTCGTACCAGGCGCGCATGACGGCGCCCCCGTTAATCGTCACCGGCCGCATCGGCGCGTGCGGGAACACAAAACGGAGCGCCGGCGCCGCGTCGAGCCCGAGGCCGTCCACGATAGGCACAAAATCGCCGCCGTCGGCCCCCAGGCCGTGCATCCAGATAACGCTGGCCGAGGGGTTCTGCCCGGTCTCTATCTCGATGGCGTCCAGTAATTTTGACATAGGCAAGGCGCAAGTCGTAATTCTCGAGTCGTCGCAAACAGAGGGATGGTTCTATGCGCAAGTCATACGTAATGTCAGAATGGACGTGAATGGAAGGCTTTGAAAAATAATGGAAACCTTTACGTATATTTTATATAAATTACGCATGAGATAATTGATAATATTGGCGCGCCCTAGAGGATTCGAACCTCTGACCTTTGGCTCCGGAGGCCAACGCTCTATCCAACTGAGCTAAGGGCGCGTGGGTATGGCGACGCGGGCGGAATTATCGCGAGGAGATTAGTGCCTTATCGTCTACGTATGGGGTTTTGCCTTATAACGGCTCAATTAAAACTATACCATTATTTCCTTAGCAACGGAGGGACCAATCAATGACCGGCGATGAAGACGCAAATTTCATAAGAACTCTTATCGGCGTGCTCGGTGCGTTGGTCGTATTCTCGGTCGTCCTTATATACTTTTCTAATGCTATCGGCGACGACGAGCCTACCGAGAAAGAAAAACAGGCGATCGCCGAGCGTATCGCCCCAGTCGGACAGGTCGAGGTCGCCCCCGCGACTGAGCCCGTGGCCGCGAGCGTTGCCTCCGAACAAGTGCCTTCGGGGCAACCGGCAGAGAGTGGGCCAGCCCAGACGCTAGCCGAGAAAGCTCCTGCGTCCCGTGCGGAAAACGCTTCCCCCGACGACAAGGGTAAGGCAGTCTATGACGGTTCCTGCTTTGCGTGTCATACCAGCGGGCTCGCGGGCGCGCCAAAGCTCGGTGATAAGGCGGCCTGGGACCCACGCGTCGCGCAAGGCATGGAGACCTTGGTCGCGCACGCTATTCAAGGATTTCAAGGCCAGGGCGGAATGATGCCGCCAAAAGGCGGGCGCGACGACCTGGCGGACGCGGACGTTAAGGCGGCCGTGATCTATATGGTGGACCAAAGCCGATAGCGTTATACCGGGCGTAATCCGGCATAGGAAGCCACAAGCCACTTAGCGCCGGCCTGCGCGAAATTAACCTGTACGCGGGAATACTGGCCCTCGCCTTCGAGCCGCAGGACGATGCCTTCGCCAAACTTGGCGTGCATGACTCTCTGGCCAAGTCGAAACGCCGCATCGTACTCAGGACCTTGAATCCGCGCGGGCATGGTCACGGTCCCTATGCGCACCTCGGCGATCAGTTCCGCGGGCATTTCCGCAATAAATCGCGACGGTTGCGGGCGGTGTTCAGTTCCATGTAGGCGCCGGGTTTCCGCATAGGTAATGATGAGTTTTTCTTTGGCGCGCGTCAGGCCCACATAGCAGAGGCGCCGCTCTTCTTCGAGTTGGGTCGCATCATCGCTACAGCGTTGGTGCGGAAACAGACCTTCTTCTAAACCCACCAGAAACACGCTGCGGAACTCCAAGCCCTTGGCGGAGTGCAAGGTCATCAGTTGCACGCTGTCCTCGTAGTCGTTGGCCTGCCCCTCGCCGGCTTCCAGGGCCGCAATCGCGAGAAACGCCGTCAATGGATCGGCGCCCTCCTCCAAGACCGCGATATAGTCGCCCGCCGCCCGCACAAGCTCTTCAAGATTCTCCAACCGATCGATTTCGCCCGCTGTCTTTTCCTTGCGGTAATGATCCTCGAGACCGGTTTCGGTGATAACTGTTTTAACCAGGGTGCCGAGAGGCGTACCCATCGCGCCGGCTGACAAGTCCTCGATTAAACCTAAAAAGCGGCTTACCGCGGCGGCGCCACGCGCCCCGAGAGCCCCGTCCCGGATCGCCGCTTGAGCCGCCCGATAAAGGGGCGTTCCGGCGCGCTTGGCCGTATCCCGGATAATATCCAGGCTGCGTTGGCCGATGCCTCGATTGGGGGTATTCACGACCCGTTCAAAAGCGGCGTCGTCCTCACACCAGACGATCAAGCGCAGGTAGGCGAGCACATCCTTGATCTCCGCTCGGTCGTAGAACCGGAACCCCCCGTAAACACGATACGGGATCCCGCATTGCCGCAAGGCCTCTTCGAAGACCCGAGACTGGGCGCTGGTGCGATAGAGAATCGCGTGATCCTCATAACGACGGCCATGTTCCCGCCAACCCTTGATGCGCTCAACGCAAAAGCGCGCTTCCTCGTGCTCATTGAAGGCAGTGAACAGGATGATGGGCTCGCCGGCCACACCATCGGTCCAAAGCTCCTTGCCGAGCCGGGACGAGTTATTCGCGATCACCGCGTTGGCGGCCTTCAATATCGTCGCGGTCGAGCGGTAGTTTTGTTCCAAGCGCACCAGGCGCACGGGCTCGAAATCCTTCTGAAACTTTTGCATATGCTCGGCGCGCGCGCCGCGCCAGCCATAAATCGATTGATCATCATCGCCGACGACGAAAAGCTTGCCGCCCGTTCCGGTCAGTTGACGCAGCCACGCGTACTGGATGGCGTTAGTATCTTGGAACTCATCGACGAGCACGTGTGGGAAGCGCTGCCGATAATGCGCGAGGACTTCGGGGTGGTGACGCCATAGCTCGTGAGCTCGAAGCAAGAGCTCCCCAAAATCCACCAGCCCCGACCCCGCGCAGCGTTCCTCATACGCACGGTAGATCTTGATGAGGGTCTGGGCGTGCGGGTCCTCCACGCCATCGAGATGTTTCGCGCGCAGCCCCTCGTCCTTGCGCGCATTGATAAACCACTGCGCTTCGCGCGGCGCCCAAAGGGATTCGTCCAGTTCGAGGTGACGGATCGCGCGCCGGATAAGCCGCAACTGATCGTCGCTGTCGATGATCTGGAAGTTCCGCGGCAAACCCGTTTCCTGCCAATGGCGCCGGAGTAGTCGGTGCGCGATCCCATGGAAGGTCCCAACCCAAATCGTGCGCAGCGGCGACTCCATGAGAGCCTCGATACGGCCTCGCATTTCCGCGGCGGCCTTGTTGGTGAAGGTGACCGCCAAGATCCCGTGCGGCGAGGCTTGCCGCGTTTCGATGAGCCAAGCGACTCGGTGTGCCAGCACCCGTGTCTTACCGCTGCCGGCGCCCGCGAGAACCAAGGTATTGGCGGGCTCCGCCGTCACCGCATCGCGCTGCGCGGGGTTGAGAGGATCGATAATACGCGAGACATCCACAGGGCGAATTGTATCTGATCTGCGACGGCCCGTCCTATGCCGCGCGCCCCCCCTGTGATGAGCGCGACTTAGCCCGCAAGCGGCGGATAGCTGGACATTACATCAGTTGTATGACGCAGGGTTCAGGTGTGTGAGCGCATTGACGTCGCCGCACCGCGTGGAAGGCCTAAAGGGCCTCAAGGCCTACCCAAGCGCTAACCGAAATTGATCTTGGCTTCAAGATTAGTACGCGAGTCCGCGTTGTTCAAGGCATCTTCCAATTCGATGCGTCCTTCCTTAAAGAGGTTGTATAACGCCATGTCAAAGGTCTGCATACCTTTGACGCCGCTACCCTCCATGGCTTCCTTGATCTTCTCGAGCTCTCCTTTGAGGACTAGATCGGCGATATGCGGCGTATTGACCAATATCTCCACCGCCGCACAGCGCTTGCCGTCGATACCTTGCACCAGGCGCTGCGAAATAATGGCGCGAACGTTAATAGCCAGATCCATGAACAGCTGTTCACGTGCTTCGAGGGCGAATAGATTGATCACGCGTTCCAGGGCTTGATTGGCGTTGTTGGCGTGCAGCGTCGATAAACAGAGATGGCCCGTGTTGCAGAGCTCGATCCCGGCTTCCATCGTCTCCCGATCCCGGATCTCGCCGATGAGAATCACATCCGGCGCTTCCCGCAACGCGCTCCTCAGCGCATGCCGGTACGATTTAGTATCGATCCCGATTTCACGCTGGTTGATGATGGAATTAACATTCGGATGGGAGAACTCGACGGGATCTTCGATGGTTAGAATGTGACTGCTTGAAGCCTGATTCCTGTGTCCGATCATGGCGGCGAGCGTTGTCGATTTTCCTGATCCCGTTGCACCCACCATAAGAATAAGGCCTCGCTTGTACATGACGAGAGGCTTGAGGATCTGCGGCAAGGCTAATGCGTCGATCGTGGGAATCATGGTGGGAATACGCCGCAACACCATGGCGATCTCCCCTCGCTGCCGGAACACATTGACACGAAAACGCGCCGATTTGTCTGCTAACGCGATGGCGAAATCACACTCCCAATTCGCTTCGAACATCTCGACCTGATGCGGTTTCATGATCCCGTAGGCGGCCGCTTTCGTCATCTCGGTCGTCAACAAGGTCTTACCGACGGAACTGAGGTTCCCTTCGATATTAATCTTGACCGGCGCCCCGGAAGTAAAATGCAAATCGCTACCTTGCTTCTCGACCAAAAGCTTAAGGTACGGTGTGATATCCATGGAACCGGCGCCAGTGATTGAAAATTCGGATCGGAGACTGGTTCTCGTTCTGCTCGGGGTATTGGCTGCAGGCCTAGCGCAGCATCCCACTGCGCTCGTCTTCGTTGACCAGATTCAAGTGCTCCAATCCGTCGAGCCTGTCTCCTGATTTCGCCGCCTTGCCCTCCAGCTTGATCCGCAGCCGCAACTCGTTCATCGAATCGGCGTTACGCAAGGCCTCGTCATAGGTGATGAGGTCTCCCTCGTGCAGATCGAACAGAGCCTGGTCGAAGGTCTTCATTCCGAGTTCATTCGAGCGCTGCATGATACCCTTGATCTCATGCACATACCCCTTGCGGACCATGTCGGAGATCAGCGGTGAATTGAGGAGGATCTCGATCGCGGCTACCCTCCCGTCGCCGTTCTTTTTGCGCACAAGGCGCTGGGAGATGACTGCCTTTAGGTTTAACGATAGATCCAACAGGAGCTGCGGGCGCCGCTCTTCCGGGAAAAAGTTAATGATCCGGTCCATGGCCTGATTGGCGTTGTTCGCATGCAAGGTCGCCATAGCCAGGTGCCCGGTTTCGGCGAAAGCGATACCGAAATCCATGGTCTTCCGATCGCGGATCTCACCCACCAAGATCACGTCGGGCGCTTGGCGCAGCGAATTTTTTAATGCGATATCCCAGTCCTCCGTATCGACCCCGACTTCCCTCTGGGTAATAATACAGTTCTTGTGTTGATGGACGAACTCTATTGGGTCTTCAATGGTGATGATGTGGCCGTAGCTGTTTTCGTTCCGGTGGTCGATCATCGCCGCGAGGCTGGTCGATTTACCGGAACCGGTCGCGCCCACCATGATCACGAGCCCGCGTTTCGCCAGTGAAATTTCTTTTAAGCTCTGCGGCAATCCTAGTTTATCCAGGCTCGGCACTTCGGTTGCGATCACACGCAGCACCATGCCCGTATACCCCATGCGTACGAACGCGTTGCAACGAAATCGGCCTATTCCTCCCGGGGAGATCGCGAAGTTAGATTCCTTGGTGGCTTCGAATTCCTTGACTTGCTTATCGTTCATGATGGCGTATGCCAGCGCCTTCGTATTGTTTGAGGTCAACTTGGTCTTCGACACTGGGACGATTTTTCCATCGATTTTTATCGCTGGTGGAAAATCGACGGTAACGAAAATATCTGATCCCTTCTTCTCGACCATGACCTTCAAGAGGTCTCGCATGTACTTAATAGCTTGTTCGCGTTCCATGACTTTGCTCCTGACTTAGGGAAGCTCCGCAAAAGTTACTGCGCAGCCCATCTGCTTTGTCGCGTGCTCGCTCGTCGCTCGACTATCGACCTGATATGTCTCGCGACTCGCTCCGCGGCTTCGCGCATCTAGGCTTGCTCGCGACACTTTTGCAGAGCTTCCTTAGGTTCGCCGCCGCTCTAGAATATTTCCTTGTTTACCGCTATCGTACGCGCGTCATTGCGGCTAACGACATTCCTTTTCACCAGGTCCTGCAGGTTCTGATCCAGCGTCTGCATGCCGAACTGCGCCCCGGTTTGAATCGCGGAATACATCTGAGCCACCTTGTTTTCACGAATGAGATTACGAATCGCCGGGGTCCCGATCATGATCTCGTGCGCGGCCACACGCCCCCCGCCCGTTTTCTTCAACAATGTTTGCGAGATCACCGCCCGAAGCGATTCCGATAGCATCGCACGCATCATGTCCTTCTCGGCCGCGGGAAATACGTCGACGATACGATCGATGGTCTTCGCCGCCGAGCTCGTGTGTAAGGTACCGAAAACCAGATGCCCGGTCTCGGCCGCCGTGAGCGCCAGCCGGATGGTCTCGAGGTCGCGCATTTCACCCACGAGGATCACATCGGGGTCCTCGCGGAGCGCCGAGCGCAGCG
>JBOIDH010000097.1:0-7709 GCA_050740495.1 Gammaproteobacteria bacterium
CGACACAAGCGAACTTCTCGAACGACTCCGGGTCGCCGGACCGAAGGTCGCAGGCGTCGCAAAACGCGGGGTAGTCCATCGGCTGTACATGAAGCAGCTTTCGCGCGCGGCCGTAAAGCGGCGCCGCCCGGTGGAGGAAGAGATCAGTCATCATGCGCGTGCTCGAACCCGCCACAATCAGCAGGCAGCCGCGCGGCAGCGAATGGTCCAGCCACTTCTGCAACTGGCTCGGCAGCGACGCGTCCACCGCCGTCAGGTAGGGAAATTCGTCCAGGCACAGCACCCAGCGTCGCTTTTGCAGCGAGAGGATTTCGAGCAACTCCGGCCAGGTCTTGGGGACAAGCTGCGTTTCGAGTTGCGGGCGGAGGTCGGCGAAGACCTGCTGAATCTGCAAGTCTCGATGCGCCTCGATAGCTTGGCTGTACAGGCTATCGCGGGCCTGAAGCCACTGCCGCAACAGCCGCGTCTTGCCGACGCGCCGCCGGCCAAACACCACCAACAGCCCGCCGCGCTTCGCCGCCGCGTCCAGTTCGCGCAGTTCCGCGTCCCGGTTGATGAATTCCATGTTCACGGCCGGCAGTCTGCCCACAGGCTTGATGCTTGTCAACCATTATGCTTGCAGGACATAATCTGCCCGGCACACACGTAGGTTAGACACTAGGCATGCACCGAATGTCATGCGCAGGCGTACGAAGCCTGGCGCGGATCGCATCATGACCTTGCGATGCAAGTGGCGAATGAGCAGACCGTGCTCGGCAACTTCACGGGCGCGAAATTTTCCTATGCAGGCATTACCTCAACCTTTTCCATGCGTGCGGGCAGGTTCTGCGTCAACACCGACGGACCGGCGGCGGTTGGCCCTGGGGGCCCATGCCTCTTAATATAGATTTATAAGGTAGGAAAGTGTCGTGTGCATCCCATCTCGATAACGGGCATTTGCCGGGCCTGCCACCGCTCGCCGATCGGGAATATCAAACGCCTTCGCGCATCACCCTGGAGAAACGACCCGCCCTGTGGAATTTCGCTGGCCTTGACACCCTCCGGCGTCGCCTCATCCAACGGGCCAGCCGTTTAATCCGTCCGCAGGGACAGCGGGGCCGACGATCAGAGCGCGCTCAAGGTGGTGATGACGGGCTCGACGTTCGCTACGGATGTCATGGTGAGGTGATTCACCTACAATTTGCAACCGGCAAGTGAAAAACGACCTCTATGGAAACCGATCTGCTCATTAAAGCGCGCTGGATCGTTCCCGTCGACCCCGAGGGTCGGGTTTTCGAAGCGCACGCGCTCGCGGTACGTGATGGCGCCATCGTCGATGTGCTGCCGAACGCCGAGGCGGAGCGCCGCTGGCGCGCGGGCGAGGTGCTCAGTCTCGACCGGCATGTTTTGATTCCGGGATTGATCAATGCCCACACGCACGCAGCCATGGCGCTCTTCCGCGGGCTTGCCGATGATCTGCCGCTCATCGATTGGCTCAACCGCCACATCTGGCCCGCCGAGCAGCGCTGGGTGGCCGATGAATTCGTGCGCGCCGGCACACGGCTCGCCGCCGCCGAGATGCTGCGCGGCGGCACGACCTGTTTCAACGATATGTACTTCTTCCCGAACCGAGTCGCCGAGCTGGCCGCAGAGGTGGGTATGCGCGTCGTCGCCGGCTTGATCCTGATCGATCTTCCAACCCCTTGGGCCGCGGACGCGGACGAGTACTTGCGCAAGGGTCTGGGCGTACACGACGCCTTTCGTGCTCATCCGCTTATTCACTTCGCCTTCGCGCCGCACGCGCCGTATACGGTTTCCGATGGGCCGCTCGAGCGCATCGGCACGCTCGCCGAAGAGTTGGATCTCCCCATCCATATGCACGTGCACGAGACGGCGCACGAAGTCGACAAGGCCATCGAAGCGACCGGTGAACGGCCGCTCGCCCGTCTCGCCCGGCTGGGCCTGCTGTCACCGCGTCTGATCGCCGTGCATATGGCCCAAATGACCGCGACCGACATCGGTCAGTGCGCACAGCATGGCGTGAATATCGTGCATTGCCCGCGCTCGAACCTCAAGCTCGCGAGCGGCTTCTGCCCCATTCATGCCCTGCGCCAAGCCGGGATCAATGTGGCGCTCGGCACCGACGGGGCAGCGAGCAACAATTCCCTCGACATGCTGAGCGAGCTGTCCACGGCGGCGCTCCTCGCCAAGGGCGTGGCGGACGACCCCTGCGCGGCGCCGGCCGGCTCGACGCTGCGCATGGCTACCTTGAACGGCGCGCGGGCGCTCGGCATCGACGCCATCACGGGTTCGCTCACCATCGGCAAGCAAGCGGATATCGCCGCGATTGATCTAGGCGGTATCGAAACGCAACCGGTCTACGATCCGATCTCGGCGCTCGTCTACGCAGTTAACCGCGAGGCGGTGACGGACGTATGGGTCGCCGGCCGCCGCCTCCTGCGCAATCGCGAGTTGCTAACCCTGGATGAAGCCGCGATTCTATGCGAGGCGGAGCAATGGCGAGCGCGCATCCAGGCCGCGCGGGACAAAGCCGGGTCATGAGGCACGTAGCCGATACTTCAGGGTCAGACACCACATAACTATCCCGCGGGTTTCGAACATACGCGAGGTATATGGTTCCGTTATGTGGCCGACGGGCTCACTCTCGCGCGTAAGCGCTGAAGGCAGTTCCGCGGCGCTTGTCCATCAGAAATCCACGGCGGCGGCGTCGAAGACCGGCCCATCGACGCACACGCGCTTCATCGCCGGGCCGTTCGTTGTGTTGATGCGAACGTTACAGCCTGCGCACCCGCCGACGGCGCAGGCCATGTACTCCTCGAGCGATACCTGACAAGGAAGCTGATACTCCCGGACCAGCGCGCTCACCGAGCGCAGCATCGCGGTCGGTCCGCAGGCGAAGACCTCGACGTCCGCGCGTTGGCCGGCATCGAGGGCGTCGAGCCAGTAGCGGACGAGATCGGTGACATAGCCCTCGAAGCAACCGGGCAGGCTTGTCAGGCTCGCCAAACGGCTCGGGAAACCCCAATCTTCCATGAGCGGCATCGCCGCGATCACCTCCGCCGGTATTCCCGGAACCAGGAACTGCGACGGACGCGGCCGGAACGGAAACGGGACCTCGGACCCCATGAGGATGAGCGGCTTTACGCGAGCCCCTTGACCCTTCATGTGCTCGCTTAGAAAAATCATGGGCGGGATCCCGACGCCCCCTCCGATCAGCAGCGGCCGCGGGCGATAGCCGCTCAACTTGAACGGGACGCCGATCGGGCCCACGAGATTCAGGACATCGCCGGGGTGCTTCTTCGCCAGCAGCTCGGTCCCAAGGCCGTGGATCTTGTACAGGATATCGATCTGTCCCTGGCGCCGCTCGACCCGCATGATGGACATGGGACGCCGCATCAGGATCGCCGGATCACACTGGATGTGAATGAAGTTACCCGGTTGCGCGTGGGCGGCGGTTTGCGGCGATAAAAGCCTCAATACGTGCTGATCACCCGGGTGCGTCTCGTGGCTGACGACTTCCGCATCTTCGACGAATAGCGTTCCCCGCGTAGCGTTCATCGGCTCGCTTCCGTGTACACCAGCTTTCCACCGAAGAGAGTGTGCATGACCTTGCCCTTGAAATCCCACCCCTTGAAGGGCGTATTTTTACCGGCGCTGGCGATGTTCTCTTCGGTCAATGTCCAGTGCGCCTCGGGGTCAAAGATGCAAATATCGGCGCCCGCGCCGACGCGCAGCGTTCCCGCCTCGATGCCGAGAATACGCGCGGGATGGCAGGTAATCGCGGCCAGCGCTCGGGAAAGATTCAAAACCTTGTCCTCCACCAAGGCCAGAGTCAAGGGCAACAAGGACTGGAGCGCCGAAATACCGGGCTCGGTTGCTTCGAACGGGGCATCCTTTGCATCCCGATCGTGAGGCTGGTGATCCGAACAGATCGCGCTGATCACGCTGTCCTTGAGTCCCTCGCGGAGGCCATC
Source organism: Gammaproteobacteria bacterium (assembly GCA_050740495.1). Classification (GTDB taxonomy): domain Bacteria; phylum Pseudomonadota; class Gammaproteobacteria; order JACCXJ01; family JACCXJ01; genus USCg-Taylor. The sequence goes on from JBOIDH010000097.1 coordinate 3,975, forward strand.
GCGATCGCGCTGGGATCGCAGCGGCGGACGCACGTGACATCCGCTGTCGTAGGCGCCCACATCGACATCGATCAGATGCAAGTGGTGCGCGCTCACATCCGCGCTGATCCGCAGACCCCGGTCCTTAGCGGCTTTGATGATTTCAACGGAGCGCCGCGCCGATAGGCGGCAGAAGTGGGCGCGCGCGCCCGTCTGTTCGAGCAGCAGGAGATCGCGGCTGAGCGCGATCGTCTCCGCGGTTTCCGGAACCGCCGGTAACCCGAGCCGCGTGCTGATCGGCCCTTCGTGCATTACCCCTTGTGAGAGCCACGGGTCCTCCGGGTGCAGGAACAGGGTTAAATCACAGGTGGCGGCGTATTCCATCGCGCGCCGCAGGACCTCGGTATTGGCGATGGGTGAGGAGGCATTGCTCACACCGGCGCAGCCGATTATCTTGAGCGCGCGCATCTCGGCCAATTGCTCCGCTTTGAGCCCGCGGGTGAGCGCCCCGAGGCAAACCACGCGTGCGCGCCCGCTTTGCTCGGCGCGCCGGTGAATCAGCTCGGCCACCGCGGGCGTATCGATGACGGGATCGATGTCGGGAGGACAGCAGAGACTCGTGATACCCGCCATCGCCGCCGCGCGGGTCTCCGTAGCGATCGTCGCCTTGTGTTCTTCACCGGGCTCCCGAAGCCTGGCGCTCAGATCGACAAAACCGGGGCACACGATGTGGCCGCGCGCATCGATCTCGCGCTCGACGGTAAACCCCTCGGGCGGATCGCCTATCGCGACGATCCGTCCCGCGGCGACATAGAGATCCTGGATTCCATCGAGATTCTGGACCGGGTCGAGGATGCGGCCGCCTGTAATCCGCAGCCGCATCTCAGCGTGTCCGGCGCGCCGCCGCCTGACTGCCCATGGCGATCGACATGATCGCCATGCGCACCGCGATCCCGTGGCTCACCTGCTGCAGAATGACCGAATGCGGACCATCGGCGACCGCGGTGTCGATCTCGACGCCGCGGTTGATCGGTCCGGGGTGCATTACGGTCACATCGGGTCTCGCCGCGCCAAGCTTCGCGGCGGTCAAGCCATAGGTCTGAAAATACTCATGGGCGCTCGGCAGCAAGGCTCCCTGCATGCGCTCGTTTTGCAGGCGCAGCATGATCACCACATCCGCATCGCGGAGCCCCGGCTCGAGATCGTAAAACACCCTCACGCCGAGCGCTTCGACGCCGGGGGGGATCAAGGTCTTCGGTCCCACGACGCGAAGCTCCCCCACCCCGAGAATATTCAAGGCGTGGATGTCCGATCGCGCCACCCGCGAGTGCAGGACATCGCCCACGATGGCGACGACCAGACTGGAGAGATCGCCCTTGACCCGGCGAATGGTAAAGCAATCGAGCACCGCCTGGGTAGGGTGCTCGTGGCGGCCATCACCGGCATTGATCACGCGGATGTGGGGGGCGACATGCGAGGCGATGAGTTGCGCCGCGCCGCTCATCGGGTGGCGCACGACAAACATATCGCAGTGCATCGCCTCGAGCGTGCGCAAGGTGTCGAGAAGCGATTCGCCCTTGCGCGTGGCGGAGCTTTGCACGTTGATATTCAGGACGTCGGCCGAGAGCCGCTTAGCCGCCAGCTCAAAGGTCGTCCGCGTGCGCGTGCTCGGCTCAAAGAACAGATTCGCAATGGTCTTCCCGCGCAGCAGCGGCAGTTTTTTGATCGCGCGCTCTCCGACACCGGCAAAGGACTGCGCGGTATCGAGGATCGCGATTAATAAATCACGCGGGAGTCCTTCGATGCTGATAAAGTGTTTAAGGCGGCCTTGCTCATCAATCTGGATCTGATGCGGCTTCATGCGGCTCTTTGGACTACCAGCGACAGCGGATCCGGGCCAATGAGCTTGACGTGCTGCCCAGCGGGCAGATCCATCGTCGTGCCAGTGACATCGGGTTGCATCGGAAGCTCCCGCCCGCTCCGATCGACCAAGACAACAAGCATCACACTCGCCGGACGGCCGTAATCGAAGATCTCATTTAGCGCCGCCCGAACCGTGCGCCCGGTAAACAGGACATCATCGACGAGTACGATATGCCGCCCGTCCACATCGAAGGGCAGGGTCGAGGGCCGGACGCTCGGATGCATCCCGATATGGCTGAAGTCATCGCGATAAAACGCGATGTTGAGCTCCCCGAGCGGATCCGGCAGGCCCAAGTGGCGGTTCAAATGCTCGGCCACCCAGACCCCGCCCGTATGGATCCCGACCAGCGCGGCACCGGGCCGCATCCGGGCTTTGAGGTCCACCGCCATCCGGGTGATGAGATCCAGGACTTCAGAATGAGCGATCGCCGTTTTCAACGCCTGGGCCCCTCCAGCTCTCCGAGTGCGGCGCGGGATCCGCGAACCATGTCTCCAGAATCACTTGCGCCGCGATCGCATCCACCGGACCGCGCTTCCTCTCCGGCTCCCGGGAACGGGCCTCGTAAGACGACAGCCGCTCGTCCACCGTATAAACCGGCAGGCCAAAACGTCCCGCGAGCTGGCCCGCGAACCGCAACGCCGCCGGCGCGAGCGTGTGCTCGCTGCCGTCCATGTTGACGGGCATACCTACCACGATCGCAGCGGGCGTCCAGGCGTCGATCAAGGCGTTAATCGCGGACCAATCCGGCCTGCCATCCGAGGCGCGTACCGTGGCGAGCGGATTGGCGGTGCGGGTGATGGTCTGTCCCACCGCCACACCGATGCGCTTGGTGCCAAAATCGAAGCCGAGCACGCTGCTCGCGGCAGCATTCACGCGTGGCCCGCATCCGGCGCTAGACGGTCGATATCGACGCCGATCAAGGCGGCCGCCGACTCCCAGCGCCGTTCGGGCGCTATTTCAAACAAGATCTCCTGATTGGCGGGGCCGTTCAGCCAGGCGTTTTCCGCCATCTCGCGCTCCAGTTGCCCGGCGCCCCAACCCGCATATCCGAGAGCAACCAATGCTTGCTGCGGCCCGTTGCCGTGGCAGATGGCCTCGAGGATATCCCGAGAGGTCGCGACCCCACACTCATCGCTGACCTTGATCATGGATTCCCAGTGACTGAGCGGTTGATAGATGATAAAACCGCGCTCGCGGTGAACGGGTCCTCCTTGAAACACCGGAAGACCACTGATCTTCGGGTTTGTGGGCACAAGCTCCATTTGTGTGAGCACGTCGCCCAAATTAATGTTAGTTGGCCGATTAATAATGATGCCCATCGCGCCTTCATCGCTGTGGGCGCACACGTAGGTCACGGTCTTATGGAAGTTAGGATCCGCGAGACCGGGCATGGCGATGAGAAGTTGATTGGTGAGAATGAAAGAGTTCATAGGTCCTAGTATCCGTGAGGGGATCGCAAAGTCAAGGGTTATCCTGAAAGCCGTTGGTATCGCCGACAAACGCGATGTAAGATGCTTATATCGTTTACGCTGTGAGCGGACGGCCGGTGTGGCCGGCCGATAGAGGCATGGAACCCTGGATTCCTATTCTTTGGTTTCTCTATCACCTCGCGGTCATCGCTTATTTTCAACTGCGCTTGCACGGCGAGGAGCGAGAGCGGGAACGAAAACGGCAAGCGCGGCGGGACCGGTTGGTAGCGCTCGGCTTCGGGACTCGCAAGTCCCAGAAACCGCGCGATGAGATCGTGATGCTCGCGTGACGCGCGAAGACGCGGGGAGCGGCCCATGGACGGCCGCGCTTTGAGGAGCGAGGAAAGCAGATGGGCTGCGCGG
>JBOIDH010000098.1:0-7670 GCA_050740495.1 Gammaproteobacteria bacterium
CGCTTGATCGCGGCCTACGCGGACATTCCGCAACTCGCGGATCACCTGCATCTGCCGGTGCAGAGCGGATCGGACCGCGTCCTCGCACTGATGAAGCGCGGTTACACCGCGCTGGAATACCGCGCCAAGATCCGTAAGCTGCGCGAGGTCCGGCCGGGCATCAGCGTGTCCTCGGATTTTATCGTCGGTTTTCCGGGCGAGACCGAGGAGGATTTCGAGAAGACCCAAACTCTGGTCGACGCCATAGGATTTGACCAATCGTTTAGCTTTATCTATAGCAAGCGCCCGGGAACGCCAGCCGCCAGTCTCCCCGATGAGGTTCCGGAGGAGGTGAAAAAAGAGCGGCTACGGATCCTGCAAACGCGCATCGACGAAAACGCCCGAAACATCAGTGCGTCCATGGTGGGCAAGGTGGAACGCATATTGGTGGAAGGCCCGTCGCGCAAGAATCCGGAGGAACTGTGCGGCCGGACCGGCAACAACCGGGTGGTGAACATGGCCGCGCGCCCGCACCTCGCCGGGCATTTTACCGAGGTGCGGATCACCGCGGCCTTGCCGCATTCGTTGCGCGGCGAGATGATCGGGACGACTGATCGCCCAGTGCTCGCTTGAGTACCACCAAGAAGCTGCCGCCCGCACTTGCGAGCGACATTGTGTTAGCGCCGTTCGATAACCAGCGTTTAGCCAATCTATGCGGTCAGTTCGATGAGCACCTGCGGCTGCTAGAACGCCGCTTGGGGGTCGAGATCAACAACCGCGGTAATGCCTTCCGGGTGATCGGCCTGCCGCGCTCGGTAGCCGCCGCCGGCCGTATCATCGAACAGTTGTATGCGGCGACCGTTCAGGAGATGCTCTGTCCGGAGCGCATCCATCTGCATCTGCAGGAAGCCGGCATCGAAGAGATTTTAGAGGAGGCTGAGCACGACGATCACCTTATCCAAACGCCGCGCTGTGTCGTGAAAGCCCGCGGCGCGAACCAGCGCCGTTATGTCGATAACATTCGCCAGTGCGACATTAATTTTGGCATCGGCCCCGCGGGGACCGGTAAGACCTACCTGGCCGTTGCCTGCGCGGTCGAGTCCTTGGAACGCGAAGCGGTGCGGCGCGTGGTATTAACCCGGCCCGCGGTGGAGGCGGGCGAGCGTTTAGGGTTCCTGCCCGGGGACATCGTCCAGAAGGTGGACCCCTATTTACGGCCCTTGTACGATGCTCTCTACGAGATGCTGGGGTTTGACAAAGTCTCGAAATATATCGAGCGTCACATCATCGAAGTCGCGCCGCTTGCGTTCATGCGCGGGAGGACCTTGAATGACTCGGTGATCATTCTGGACGAAGCGCAAAACGCCACCTCGGAACAGATGAAAATGTTCCTCACGCGCATCGGGTTCGGCTCGACCGCGGTGATCAACGGCGATATCACGCAAGTAGATCTCCCGGCGGGCCGGCTGTCGGGACTGCGGCATGTCATCGACGTGCTACGACAGACGCGGGGCGTAAGCTTTACTTTTTTCCAAGCCAAGGACGTGGTAAGACATCCGCTCGTGGCACGAGTGGTCGAGGCTTACGAAACCTACGAAGCCGGAAGCCGGAGCGCGGCCGAGCCCTGTTGATGGCGATCCGATTAGCGCTGCAGTATGCCTGCGGATCCGCGGATCTGCCCACGCACCGGGCGGTGATCAAGTGGATACGCGCGGCCCTGGCCCGCCGGTGCGCGAGCGCCGAGGTGACGGTGCGCATTGTCGGGGAAGCGGAGGGCGCGGATTTGAATCGGCGTTGGCGCAAGCGGCGCGGCGCGACCAATGTACTATCTTTCCCGAGCGAGGGTCTCGATCACGCAGCCCCCGCGTTCCTGGGCGATATCGTGATTTGCGCTCCCGTGGTCATGCGCGAAGCCCATGAGCAATCAAAATCTCCCGAGGCTCATTGGGCGCATCTCATCGTTCATGGCGTTTTGCATCTGCGTGGATACGACCATCAGACGCAGCGTGCGGCCGAAGCGATGGAAAAGCTAGAACAAGCTATCCTCAAAAGACTCGGGTATCCGAATCCTTACGTGCCCGGTGCATGAACGCAGACCTCCCTAGTAGAACCCGAAAGAATTCATGGCTTAGAAGGACTAGGGAATTTCTGCGCCTGTATCCGCGGGACAAGCAAGAGATCACGGACTTACTTCGTGAGCTCGAGCAACGCAATCTGATTTATCCCGAGGTGCTGGCGATGATCGAGGGTGCACTGGTAGTCTCCGAGATGCAGGTGAGAGACATCATGCTACCGCGCGCGCAGATGGCCGTGGTCCCCGCGGATGCCGGTGTGACAGAGTTTCTGCCGCGGGTGATCCGTTCGGGGCACTCACGGTTTCCGGTGGTCGATGACAAACGCGATGAGGTAGTGGGGATCTTGCTCGCGAAGGACTTGCTTGCTTCTCTGGCGCAGACAGAGTCCACCCCCTTCGACCTTTGGGATGTGCTGCGTCCGGCGGTGTTCGTGCCGGAAAGCAAGCGCTTGAACGTGCTATTGCGGGAATTTCGCAGTAGCCGTAACCACATGGCCATCGTGGTCGATGAGTACGGACGGGTGTCGGGGCTGGTGACCATCGAGGATGTCATCGAACAGATCGTCGGTGAAATCAGCGACGAGCACGACATCGGCGAAGAAGGATATATCAGGAAGCACGGTGACGATCGCTACATCGTTCGGGCGCGTACCCCGATTCAGGAATTCAACGCTTATTTTCAAACCGGCTTTGCGGACGAGGAATTCGACACCCTCGGCGGTGTCATCCTCAAGGCCTTGGGTCATATGCCGGCGCGCGGCGAAACGATCGAGGTTGAGGGCTGGAAATTTACCATACTCCGCGCCGATCCGCGCCGCATCCATTTAATGCGTGTCGGCCGGGCACAGGAATGGGCCGGCGAGCAGCCGAAGGCTGGAGTTGGCTAAGGTTTGGGGCAAAATGCGTGATCGCCGGGCCGTGGTGTTCGCCGAACAGTGGCGGGAAGGTTTGGCGAATAAAGGCTGGCTTAGTCTTGCCGGGGACTTAGCGAGCCTCGCCGCGGGTGCGATTCTGCCATTGGCATTCGCGCCCTTCGGGCTGGCGCCGCTTGCTGTGCTGTCACTCGCGGCTCTTTTCTATCTCTGGGACGAGGTCTCGCCGCGGCGGGCGTTTTGGCGCGGCTGGCTTTATGGCCTCGGAATGCTTGGAACGGGTGTTTCTTGGGTGCAAATCAGCATCCATCAATTCGGGATGCCCGTCTTGGCCTTTTCGGTCACCGTGACCGCCGGGTTTATCGCCTTTGTCGCCCTTTATCCCGGGCTGATCGGAGCGCTCGCCAACCGTTGGTTTCGCGTGTCCGCCGCGGCGCGCTTTCTGGTCGTGCTCCCGGCTCTCTGGACGCTCATGGAATGGTTCAAGGGGTGGGTTTTGACCGGTTTCCCGTGGCTGAATGTCGGTTACAGCCAGGTGGATACTCCGCTCGCCGGCCTCGCCCCGGTGGTCGGTGTATACGGAGTAAGTTTCGCGGCGGCCTTAAGCGCCGGGCTTCTCTGCGCGATGCTCCGGAGACCCTCGCGCTTAGGCTACCCTGTGTTTCTATCGGTCCTCTGGATAGGTGCGCTTCTGTTGGGCCGGGTGACATGGACCGAAGCGCAGGCGACTAAATCGTTCTCGGTGGCGCTCATTCAGGGCAACGTTGCGCAGGCGATGAAATGGGTGCCCGCGGAGCGGCAGGCAACCATCGATCGCTACCTCGGTCTGACGGCGTCCTCTTGGGGGAAGGCCGACGTTGTCGTGTGGCCGGAGACCGCCATACCGGAGTTTTTTACAGAGACCACAGCGTATGTTCGCCTGCTTACCGCGAAGGCACGCCAAACGGGGACCGAGATCCTCCTCGGCGTGCCCTACCAAGACCCTGACGGGGAGCGGTATTACAACGCGGTCACCACTATCGGGCGCCACGCGGGGATCTATCGAAAGCGTCACCTCGTGCCCTTCGGCGAGTATTTACCGTTCCCGGCGCTACTGGGGAAACTCCTCGATTTCCTGGATATCCCCATGTCGGGCTTCAGTGCCGGCAGCCGGGACCAAGCACCGCTTGTGGTCGCCGGTGTCCCGGTCGGCGTTTCCATTTGCTATGAGGATGCATTCGGCGAAGAAGTCATCGAACAGCTTCCGGTGGCCCGGCTTTTGGTTAATGTCAGCAACGATGCCTGGTTCGGAGACTCGATCGCGCCCCACCAGCATTTGCAGATGGCGCGCATGCGTGCCTTGGAAGGCGGCCGGTTTCTCTTGCGGGCGACCAACAATGGGATTTCCGCCGTTGTCGACCACCGGGGCAAGGTGGTGGCGCAGGCGCCGCAGTTTCGGCCATACATACTCAAGGCACCGGTTCGTGCACGCACGGGCGCGACCCCTTACGTTATGTTCGGGAACGGCCCGATGGTTGTCCTCGCCGCGGGTTTACTTGCCGCGGCTCTCATCTTTTGCCGCGTGCGTAGTTAGCGCCGCCCCTCGCAGTGATGCGGACCTTGAACCGCTACATCGCGAGGATCGTAGTGAGCTCGATCGCGAGTGTGTTGGTGGTTCTGGTCGCGGTATTTTCTTTCTTTAAGTTTATCGATCAGCTGGATGAGGTGGGCCGTGGCGGGTATGGGATCCTCGCTATCATTGAGTTTGCCTTTTTCAGCATCCCGCGCTTGACCTACGAACTGTTCCCGATCGCCGCCTTGATCGGCACCTTAATCGGTCTGGGAACGCTGGTTCGCAATAGCGAAATGATCGTGATTCGAACCTCCGGGGTGTCGCTCGGGCGGATCGTCATATCGGTAATGAAGCTGGGATCCGTTTTCGTGCTCGCCTCCCTTGTGGTAGGCGAGTTTATCGCCCCGCCCAGCGAAGAGTTGGCGCAACACAGAAAGTCGATTGCGACGACCGATCAGATCGCGCCTCAGACCGCCGGCGGTTTTTGGGCTCGGGACGGGCAGAGTTATATCAACATTCGCCGGGTGTTACCTGACAATCGCGTGGAGGAGGTTTACATCTATGAATTCGACGATCAGAATCGTCTCCGCGTAAGCACTTCCGCGCGCCAGGCTTATTACAAGCGAGGCCGATGGGTTCTCGAACAGATTGATCAGACCGTTTTCGACGCGGATCGCGTGCGCAAGCGGCGAATGGAGCATGCAACATGGGATTCGCTGTTGGATCCCAAGCTTATCAATCTTGTCGCGATCAAGCCCCAGCACTTGTCGATGATCAATCTGTATGACTACATCCGCTTTCGAGAGGCTAACGGGCAAAACAGCCGCTACTACCGGCACGCACTGTGGGCGAAGCTGTCATATCCGTTGGCCACGGGCGTCATGGTCTTTCTTGCCATTCCGATTGTGCTGGTCACGGCGCAAAAAACGAGTATTGGGCAACGCGTCGTCATCGGGTCATGCATCGGCCTGGTTTTCCATATCATCAACAAGGCGGCGGGATCATTGGGCGTGATATTCGATCTGTCGCCGGTGCTCAGCGCGATGTTTCCAACGGTCGCCACTTTCCTGGCCGCCGTCCTACTCATGCGCCGGGTGCACTGAGAGCTTGTGAAAAAATCTGCTGCCAGGCCGTGCTGTCTAACGTCAGCGTAGGGGAACGTTCCTGGCCATTCGCGTCTTCCGCGACCATGCCTTCCGCCGTGCTATGATTGCCGATAGCAAAACGATGAGGAACCAGCGATGGACTACCGGCAGCGGATCACTATCGAACCCGGAAAGCGGGGGGGTAAACCCTGTATTCGCGGTATGCGCATCACAGTCTACGAGGTGTTGGAATACCTCGCCTCGGGGATGACCGTCGAGGAGGTCCTGGCCGATTTCGATTATCTGACGCGGGAGGATATCCAAGCCTGCTTGGCCTATGCCGCCGATCGCGAGCGTCATCAATTGATCGCCAATGCATGAAGCCTTTGTTCGACGAGAACCTCTCGCCGCGCTTGGCAACCCTCCTGAACGACGTCTTCCCGCAATCGGTGCATGTAGATCGCCTGGGTTTAGGCAGCGCGCGCGACAGCAGCGTCTGGGAATACGCCAAAGCCAATGGTTACCTTATCGTCAGCAAGGACTCGGACTTCCACGAGCGCACCTTGCTAAATGGCCATCCTCCCAAAGTGGTCTGGATTAAGCGAGGCAACTGCTCCACGCGCCAAGTTGAAGCGCTGTTGCGTCAAGCCGTTGGGGATATCCTGGCGATGGCGGGCGATCCCCAGTTCGCGTTCCCTATCCTCCTTTAGCCTCGTAGCTCGCTCCGGACTGAAAGATCCCGTTCGGGTCGGCTAAACGCGCCCCATGAGCACATCATCCACCCCATCGCCGTTGACATCCCCCGCGCCACTGACCGAGATGCCCGAAACGTCACCGGCCGCGACGCCCGAGAGCGAGAAGCCGTTGCTGCCATCGAGGGTCGAGGGGTCGAGGCTGGCGGGGAAGGCCAGCGCGGAAGGGGGCAATGCGAGCATTCCCTCTAGCTGATGACCAATCATGTGCATCTGCTGATGACGCCGCGCGACGGTGCCGGTATTTCACGGCTCATGCAGCACCTTGGGCGGCATTACGTGCTGTACATCAACCGCCAGTACCGGCGCACGGGCACCCTTTTGGAGGAGCGTCAAAAAGCGAGTCTGGTACAAGCGGACGAATATCTACTCACCTGTATGCGCTATATTGAATTGAACCCGGTGGCGGTGGGCATGGTGGAGTCGCCGGAGCAGTACCGCTGGTCTTCGTATCGTTCACATGCAGGGGGACAGACCGACGACCTATTAAGTGACCACGAGCTATATGAAAGGCTTGGAGGTACGCTGGCCGAGCGGCATCACGCACCGCGAGCTGTTTCGATCGCAGCTCTCGGAGATCGACATTCACGCCATACGCACATGTCTGGTCTACAACTATCCGCTGGGCAATGACCGATTCCGGAAGCAGGTCGAAACCATGCTGGGCAAGCGTGTCGGTCAGCGCCAGTGCGGGCGCCCGCCCAAGCATGTCGATGCACCAAAAATTAATCACTACGACTCCTTTACTCCTTAACCTTCTCCCTGAGGGAGAAGGGACTTTCAGATTCGTCGAAGTCGGTCTTATAACATTGGTTGCGTGAGAATCTACAGCGCTCCCGACGATTTTTTCACAAGCTCTGAGCAATCCAAGGAGTTGACTGATAAAATTCATCATCCTTGATATCATGTCCGGCGAGTAATCATTCATTGGGAGAGACTGCGCGAATGACGTGGAAAGAGGTGCTAGGGGCCAAGATACCGCCTGGGCTTGGGCGCGAAATCGATATCTTCGAGACCCAGATCGAGCTGAAACGCCAGGGAAAGGTCGAGGATAAGCTGTTCGCGGAGACCCGGTTGCGACGCGGGGTCTATGGGCAGCGCTACGATAACGGTCAACGCCACGACGGTATTGCGCATCGAACCCTCGCGTTTCCGGACAACACCTTAACCAAAGGCCCCGACACGCTATGGGATGCGCCCGGGATGCAACGCATCAAGCTTCCCTATGGCGGATTAACCCCGGATCAAATGGACGTTTTCGCGGATTTGGCGGAGGAATATTCGGACGGTATCAGCCACGTTACTACACGCCAGGACATACAGCTCCATTTCGTGCACATCGAGGATACACCGGAC
>JBOIDH010000099.1:0-7459 GCA_050740495.1 Gammaproteobacteria bacterium
ACTACGGCATCCAGAGTGAATACGCCGTCGCGGAGGGCGTATTCATGGCGATCGAGTTGCGCGCGGGGGCCTTGCGCGGGCATGCCGGACTCGCGAAGTATGCGCCGGAATTCCAACTGGTGTGAGCAACGCTCGTGATAAACCGTGGGTCATTTGACCAAATCGAGTGAGCGCGCCAGCCGCTGTTCGGGCAGGGACTGGTGGCGAGCGAAGGAGCCTACCGTTTATGGCCCTGAACTCCCGCCCCTGTTTTAACTAATATAAACTGACCGCCCTGATCAGGGGTGCTGTCTAAACGCGCCATCCTGGGCGCTTGCCCTCCCAGATGCTTTATTCTTTTGAAGATGTCGAGGAACACGTATTCAAGATCTACGGAGGGCAGTGTATTGGACTGCAGCGCGGATTTGAGCAAACTCGCGAAATCACTTCTGTCTGGAACTTGTTCGTAGCCGCCCGATGCGAATACCTGACGACTCGGTTTGTTAGCTATTCGCTCCAAACTTTTTATATATCCTTGGTCCTCTGGCGAAAGCATTCCGGACGTAGGGCCCGAGCGAGTCATCGCCCCGCCATAGCAGGAATCGGTCACAACGGCGATATTCTTCGCAGCGACCTTTCGCGCCTTGATCAACTCTACAACCTCCGAAAACGGTATATAGCTGGAATAAGACGGGTCGCGGGATTTCCCGTCAACGGGAATCCAATAACCAGTTTCCTTAATTTCGTCTAATTGCCCATGTCCTGCATAAAAGATTAAAAGGTTGTCCGTGGAGCGAAGATTTACTACAACGCGACGAATTGCATTTAGGATTTCCGTTCTTGTTGCTTTTGAACCGAGTACATAAGTAACCCGCTCCGGCGCAAAATTATATAGGCTCGTCAAGATACGGCCTAGTTCCTGCACATCTTTTTCTGCATACGTCAGCGGCGACCATTCAGTATAGCCATCGATTCCGATTAACAACGCATGATATGTTCCGAAGCCAGTAAACGAGACTGGTTCATCACGCTGCACACCTCTTGCTTGTAGCCCCGCCTTGTCTATTGTAAGCAAATGCTGCAAATTCGACAAAGTCTGCTCAGCCAGCGCCGCTCTCTGCATCTGTCGTTTTAACTCGTTGAACTCGCGTGTGGTAAGAGAATTTGCTTCCACTAGCTCGCTCACTCCACCGCTCATTCTAATTTTGTCCTCGTCAAAGAAAACAAATCCAACTGGGGACGTCTGGCTAAACGGAGGTTGTATGTACTCGACCTTGGCCTTGTAACCTTGAGGTTGACAGGTCACTTCTAGGTGCTTACGGTTAACTAACACACGGACGTCACTACCAGTAATTAGCGGTTTTCCTTCTATAGAAAACTCGCAACTGACGTTCGACCGAAGCCAAAGAATCTCGCTAGCGTCCGGGCTTTGCCGTGGTAAATTAGTTTTGTCGATTGGGTTTCCAAGCACGTCCACTTGGAGAACTGCAAGTACACAGACCCCCATCATGTAGAGCAGCAACGAGTCTATGATCGACACCGGACTATCGATTCATGTGCCCCGGCCGCGGACTTGAGTAGTCTTTACCTAAAGCACACATCGTAACTGGATGCTTAGTTAGAAAGTTTATCCTCGAGTAAAAATGTAAAGGACACTGGAAAGTACGGATCGAAAGGCGGATCAATCTTATCTTCTTTTGCCCTATGGCCCGTGGGCTTGCAGACAACGCGATGGCTTTCGTTAGTAACGAGCACGCGGACACGTTTACCCTTAATCATCGATTGCCCGTCCACGAAAAATTCGCAGTTTTCGTTGGAAGCCAGATACAAGCATTCCCGGGCATTTGGTGATTGACGCGGTACTATCGAAGGGTCACATGGCGATTCACTTCCGCCCACCAGTTCCGAAGGTTTAACCACAGGTATTTTGACCTCTGGAAGCCGCCACGTCTCTGGAAGAGACGTGTTGGCGCATTGTATTTGCAGCAACGATACACCGACTAGAACGACGGAGCGAAGAACCTTCAGGGCCACCACTTAAACACCTCGTCTGTTTAACGCTTCCATTCAATGTAGTTCTTGCTTCCCTATCGTCATCTTTACGGCCGTGCCGCTGACCCTAAGGGTGGTCGTAGAAATAAACGGTATTGGATAGGTCTTCGTTTCGACACTTAACTTGTAATTTATCAGCCCATCGGCACCTTTTTCCAGCATTGCTTTTGTGAGCACCTCATCGAGCATCTGTTGGTCGACATAATTCGAAAAAAGCTTGGTACGACTAACCTCAGCTGCTACCGATCCCACGGGCGTTACGTTGCTATTTGGATATGCAAACTGCGTGTTTGGCTCGAACTCTCCGGCAATAAATGTACAACCGCTAAGTAGTAATAAAACTGCCGCGTTTACTAAAATTTTCAGCGTTGAATACACCGAACTCATAATGCGAAACCCCTCATGCTTCTATCCGTGTACAACCCTCGCTATTGCTACGGCTCGTGCAGACACCTGCAAGTCGAAAGGTCATTGGAGCGTTTGCTTCCCGACCACCATTTTGGCGGCCGTACCGTCCACCTTATATGTAGTGGTATAGAAAAAAAGGAATGACGAAATTTCTGCTTTCAATAAATAGTCGATAAGGATATCACCTCCCTTTTGTTTCAAGGCTTTCTGAATAACTTCTTCTCGCAGGTCGGCATCCGTTACAACTGGGAATAGAAAGTTAACGGTGCTTGCCTCCGCCTGCACTCGGCCCAAGGGGGTGACGTTGCTATTAGGGTAATCAAAATGCGATTGAGGTCTTAAGCTTATGGCTGACCCTACAGTACATCCCGTTACAAAAGTAAGTGATAAGACAAGGATTCCCACGACATTTAGCCACCTAGCAAGCAAATTAATTCGTGTCGCCATCTCTCCCCCTAATAATTTAGAGCACGGAATATAGCATGCCGTCTACGGAGTGTCACCGCGTAGTGCCTTGCCTTTCGCTTGAAAAATCGCTTGTTTACGCAGTGCCTGACGACCGAACTATCGAAGGAAGCTACACTACCAAAATAACGAGGGTAGCCTTGTGACATTTTTCACACGGAATATGTGTAATATTTACTTGACTTATAGGATGTATTACCTAGAAAACTTTGGCGATCAGAAAATCGAGGATCTTTGGATCAATTTTTCTGCGTGAGCGCTGATCTGCGCACGGGCCTCCAGTGGGTCCATGAGCAGGGGCTGCTGTGGAAATACGTGCTGGCCAGCATGTCGATCCCGGGCCTATGCCTTCGTGCGCAATCGTCGCTTCCACCTCGCCGTGCTCCATCCGCCCCATCTCCTCAGACTGCAGTCGACTCACGAGAACATTGAACTGCTTGCGAGCTGCACTGAACTCTTCCAAACTCCGAATGACGGTGTATGCTTCTGGCATGGGGGCCTCCTGGGGGTACGTATGCTGTTTCGTAACCCATACATACTACGGATTGCCCCCTTTTTCTATAGCCCAACCGCCACAACTCATTGACATAACTAGACAATCTCGTCGTTCTAATCGATCTACACCCAATTGATTTTCGGGCCCGATGGCGCCCTGCCGTTTTGCCTCATCGCCACGATCATCTTTAAAAGTCAAACTTTGCTTGGGTAGCGTAACGCTTCATGGAAACCATTCGCATCCGCGGCGCGCGGACGCACAATCTAAAGAACATCGACATCGACCTGCCGCGCGGCGCGCTCACCGTAATCACGGGCCTCTCGGGTTCGGGCAAGTCCTCCTTGGCCTTCGATACCCTCTATGCCGAGGGTCAACGGCGTTATGTCGAATCGCTATCCACCTACGCGCGCCAATTCTTATCCATGATGCAAAAGCCGGATGTCGATTCTATCGAAGGCCTTTCACCCGCCATCGCCATCGAACAGAAATCCACCTCGCACAATCCGCGCTCGACGGTGGGGACCACCACCGAGATCTACGATTATCTGCGCCTGCTGTTTGCGCGGGCCGGGGAACCCCGTTGCCCGGAGCATGGGTCGGTGCTCGCGGCGCAGACCATCAGCCAAATGGTGGATCAAGTGGTGGCCGAGCCCGAGGGCACGCGCTTCATGCTCCTGGCGCCGGTGGTCCAGGGCCGCAAGGGCGAGCACCGCGACATTCTCGACGCACTCGCCAAGCAAGGCTTCGTGCGCGCCCGTGTGGACGGCCGCCTGATCGATCTCGACCAGCCGCCGGCGCTGGCATTATACAAAAAACATGCTATCGAGGCGGTGGTCGATAGGTTCAAGGTGCGGGCCGATCTCGAGCTGCGTTTGGCCGAATCGTTCGAGACGGCGATTAAGGTCTCCGGGGGCGTCGCCCGGGTCGCATTCATCGACCATCCGGCGCGCCCCGAGCTGGTGTTTTCGGCGCGCTTCGCCTGCCCGCATTGCGCCTATAGCATCGAGGAGCTCGAGCCGCGTCTGTTCTCCTTCAACAATCCGGCCGGGGCCTGCCGCGATTGCGACGGGCTCGGGATCGGCGAATTCTTCGACCCCGCGCAGATCGTGCGCCACCCCGAGTTGAGCCTGCCGGGCGGCGCGATCCCGGGCTGGGACCGGCGCAACGTGCATTATTTCCAGCTCATGTCGGATTTGGCCGCGCACTATGGCTTCGATCTCGATACCCCGTTCAAAGACCTATCCGAAGCGATCCAACACCTCATCCTTGAGGGCGGAGGGAGCGAGGCGGTCGCCTTCCACGATGCCGACAGCGAGGGTGCGACACGGACGCGCCGCCACCGCTTCGAAGGGGTCATTCCGAACTTGAAACGGCGCTACCGGGACACCGAATCGAACCTGGTCCGCGAGGAGTTGCGCAAGTATATCAGCACCCAGGCCTGTCCCGCGTGTGGCGGCACACGCCTCGGAACCCAGGCGCGCTCGGTCTTCGTCGGCGGCCTGCGCTTGCCCGAAATCACGGCGATGACGGTGGAGAAGGCGCGGGAATTTTGCGAGGCCCTCCGTCTCGAGGGTTACAAGGGCGAGATCGCGGCCAGGATCGTGAAGGAAATCGGCGCCCGGCTCCGCTTTCTGGCTAATGTCGGGCTCGACTATCTTACGCTCGATCGCAGCGCGGATTCGCTCTCAGGCGGGGAAGCGCAGCGGATCCGCCTTGCGAGCCAGTTGGGCGCCGGTTTGGTGGGTGTCATGTACGTGCTCGACGAGCCCTCGATCGGTCTCCACCCGCGCGACAATCGGCGCCTCCTCAGTACGCTTTGTCACCTCCGTGACCTCGGCAATACGGTGATCGTGGTCGAGCACGATGCGGATGCGATCTGGGCCGCGGACCACGTGCTCGACATGGGGCCGGGCGCCGGGATCCACGGCGGCCGGGTGGTCGCCGCCGGTCCCGCGGCAGCCGTGGCGCAGCATACGGAATCGCTGACCGGCCAGTATCTCTCCGGCCGGCGGGCGATCGCCTTGCCGCGCGTCCGCACTCCCGCCGATGGCAGACCCGCGTTATACCTTTTTGGGGCCCGGGGAAACAATCTCAAATCGATAGACGTGGAGTTTCCCTTGGGGCTCATGATCGCCGTGACCGGCGTGTCCGGATCGGGGAAGTCGACGCTCATCAACGACACTCTGTACCCGATCGCGGCGCGGGGCTTGCACCAGGCGCATCTCGAGCCGAAGCCGTATGCCGAGGTCGAGGGGATCCAATGGTTGGATAAGGCCGTCGACATCGATCAAAGCCCCATCGGGCGCACCCCGCGTTCCAATCCGGCGACCTATACCGGTCTATTCGCTCCGGTGCGCGAGCTTTTTTCCGCCACCCAGGAAGCGCGTTCGCGCGGTTATATGCCGGGCCGTTTCAGCTTCAACGTCAAGGGCGGGCGCTGCGAGGCCTGTCAGGGCGAAGGCATGATCAAGGTTGAGATGCACTTTCTCCCCGACGTTTATGTGGCGTGTGATCTCTGCAAGGGCTCGCGTTATAACCGCGAGACGCTCGATGTCAAGTACAAGGGCAAGAATATTGCCGAGGTTCTCGAGATGACGGTGGAGGAGGCGCGGGCCTTCTTTGACCCCGTTCCGGGGATTGCGACCAAGCTCCAGACCTTGATGGATGTCGGGGTGTCTTACGTCAAGCTCGGCCAAAACGCGACCACGCTCTCGGGCGGGGAAGCCCAACGCCTGAAGCTATCGCGCGAGTTGTCGCGGCGCGATACCGGCGCCACGCTGTACATCCTGGACGAGCCCACGACCGGTTTGCATTTCCACGACATCGAGCAATTACTGCACGTGCTCCATCGGCTTCGCGATCGTGGCAATACGGTGGTGGTCATAGAGCACAACCTGGAGGTGATCAAGACCGCGGATTGGATCATCGATCTCGGGCCGGAGGGCGGGGAGGGCGGCGGACGGATCGTCGCGGTGGGCACGCCCGAGATGCTAGCGGCCGACGCGAGCTCCTACACCGGGATGCATTTAGCGCCGGTCTTGGCGCGCCACGCTCCGAAAGAATCGCCTGCAATATGCGCGCAACGGGCCTAGACGCGGTAGCCTCCGCGCGTACAAAAAAATCCCTACAGCATCGAACTCCTCTTCCCGCATGCCAGTGCACTCTCCCCGGCTCCAGGCGCTCGGAACTGCTCGCGACGATTTATTCACAACCTCTCAGCGCTGGGTGCAGGCTGCTTGCTTAATGAGTTTCTGCGCCGGATAATTGCGTATGACCGCTCTCGTGGGAGGGCTCACGATGAACCCGAGTTATTTATCTACCAACCCTTTCTCTAAGGCGGCTAAAGTCGGCCGCGCCCCGGAGTACGCGCCGGAAAAACCCGGTATTCACGTTAGGGAATTGTCCGAGGGTGATCGCCATCGTTTATTAATGCATTTCCTCGCGCTTGACGCCAGCGCCCGGCTGTTGCGTTTTGGCATGGTCTTCCCCGATGAACTGATTACCACCTATGTGCAACAGATGAGTTTCGCACGCGATACCCTGTTTGGCGTCTATGACAACGCGCTCATGCTGGCCGGTGTCGGACATCTCGCCTTTACGCCGCGCGAAGCCCTGCCTGTGCTCGCTTGGGCCACCAGCAAAGAACGCGTCGCGGAGTTTGGTGTATCGGTATCCGCATCGGCGCGCGGCATGGGCATCGGTACCAGGCTTTTCGATCGTGCGGCGATACACTGCCGTAACGCCGATGTGGACACCTTGACCATGCACTTTCTGTCGTCCAACCAGAGCATGATGCATATTGCAAGAAAGGCTGGGATGGAAGTCCATCACGACCATGGTGACGCAGAGGCCTATCTGAAGCTGCCACCGGCCGATGCAGCCAGCGCATCACAGGAAGTCGTAGAGGAACAGGTCGCCAGCCTTGATTACACAGTAAGGCTCAAAGCACGACTACTCAGGCTGACTGAAGCGGAGGCTCGGCACCGCACGCTGGTGGAAACCACTCCAGCCATCACCTACATGGCTGATGTGACCGATGAGGTCAAGATGCATTATGTC
>JBOIDH010000100.1:0-7449 GCA_050740495.1 Gammaproteobacteria bacterium
GGGCCGATTGCCGAAAATTACGAAGGCCGTAATTACGGGGCGGTCCTGCGCGAACTCATGCGCGTCGCGGACACCGTCAACCAATACTTCGACCGGCACCAACCTTGGATACTAGAAAAAGATCCGGTTCGTAAGGAAGAATTGCAACTGGTCTGCTCGAAGAGCTTGCATGCGTTTTATGTCCTTTCGGTCTACCTCGCGCCCATCCTCCCCAATCTCACGGAAAGGGTCGCGCGGGATCTTTTTGAACTCGACCGGGGTTTTAACTGGCGTGATCTGGACACCCTGCCAGCACGTATTCGCCCTTACCGGCACTTGATCACGCGCATCGACCCTAAAACCATCGAGGCCCTAGTCGCCGCGAATCGCGAGAGCTTGAAACCGGGCACGATTGCTCCTGAGGCCGCGCTTGCTACCGAAACAATTACCGTCGAAGACTTCGGCAAGATGGATCTGCGCATCGCCCGCATCGTCAGCGCCGAGCCCGTCGAGGGCGCCGATAAACTCGTTAAACTCATTGTCGATCTCGGCGGCGCGCAACGCACGGTATTCGCCGGTATCAAGTCGGCCTACGCCCCCGAGCAGTTGATCGGCCGGCTCACGGTCGTCGTCGCCAATCTCGCGCCGCGCAAGATGCGTTTCGGGGTTTCCGAGGGCATGGTGCTCGCCGCCGGCGCGGGCGGAAAGGACATTTTTCTCCTCGCTCCCGATGACGGGGCCCAAGCGGGCATGCGGGTGAAATAGCCCGCCGGTTAAGGCCACGTTTCGCTATCGGTTGTGCCGCGGCAAACTCCGGGAGGTGCGTCGGCGCGAAGGACGTTATCTGCTACGCACCAACCTCACCGAGACCGATCCCGCCAAGCTGTGGAGCTTCTATTTGCAGCTGGTTGCGGTCGAAGAGGCATGTATGGCAAGACCATCACGCTGCGGGGTCAGCACGATGAACCAGGCGGAGGACGCATGACGCATCGCGCGGTGTGGAAGATTTTGGACCGTAATACCCAGACGTTTGATATGTACGGGACTCACCACCGCGGCAAGGAAATGAAAGTGATGGAGATCACTTATACCCGGAAGCCGTAGCGAGAAGTGGGGGACGCTTCCACCAGTTCTATAGAGTGCGGTTAGGTCTCCTCGAACTGCGTGCGTCGAACGAACACATTATGAGTGTGCGCGTTTCTCTTATAGACGCCCCGCATTCCGGGCACTGGCTCGGCGCTGTTTTTTTTCGAACTGTCGAAGTAGCGTTCCCTAAAACGTCATTGTCATGGCGGCGCATGTTGCCCGCGACAACCGGCAAGGACATGAATCCATGAAATACCTACTTTTACAATACGGAAACGAGACCGCGATGATGAACCTGCCCAAGGAGGAGGCGAGCCAGATGCACGGGCGGTAGCCGTTGTATCCAAATACTCGATCGAAGCTAAGTTATACGGAACTTCAATACTGGTTGGAGTTGGCGAGTTACTGTTTTTGCGCCTTTCCGCTTCGCCTCGGCGGTTCGCGTCGCACCGAGCCGTTCGCGCGCGGGCTATTGCCGCAAGGAGCTTATGAAGCTCTCGCACCAGGTGCGGATCGTTTGAGTACGGATGGGAGCGATCATCGATTCCCACCGTGCCCGACGTTCGGCCGGCGGCATCAACAGGCCTTGGTGCAAGGCCTCCGTGATCTGGTCGATGTCAAATGGATTCACGATGAGCGCGCCGTCCAGCTCCCGCGCCGCGCCGGCGAAGCGGGAGAGAATCAGTACGCCTGGATCCTCGGGGTCTTGTGCCGCGACGTATTCCTTGGCGACGAGATTCATGCCATCGCGCAAGGGCGTCACGAGCCCGACTTGGCTCAAACGATAGAAGCCCGCAAGCATCTTTTGCGACAAGGTCTTGTTGAGATAGCGGATGGGCGCCCAATCGAATTCCGCGTAGGTGCCATTGATGCGTCCTGCGGTCTGCTCGATCTGTTGACCCAGTTGGCGGTATTGCGCGACGTCGGTCCGCGAGCGCGGGGCGATCTGCAGCAGCGTGACGTGGGTGCGATGCTCCGGCCAGTTGGCGAGCAGCCTTTCATAGGCCGTGAACCGGTTCGGGAGACCCTTGCTGTGGTCGAGGCGGTCGACACCAATGATCAACCGTCGACCCGCTAGACTCTGCTGCAAACGCCGTGTCTCGCGGGAGCGGGCTGCGCTGGCGGCCATGCGAGCGAATCGATTCGTATCGATGCCAATCGGGAAAACCGCGGCGCGTGAGTTGCGCCCAAAGGCCGTGAAGCGACCATCGGCTAAGAGTTTCCCCTCAGCCTTGTTGACGATGTAATACTGGAAGGCGCGTAGGTCTTGGTCCGTCTGAAAACCGACTAGGTCATACGCACAGAGTGCCTCCACTAGCGTTTCGTGGCAGGGCAGGATCTCTAGCACGGAGGCCGCGGAGAACGGCGTGTGAAAGAAGAAACCAATGCGGTTCCTGAGTCGCAACTGACGCAGCTCATTGCCGAAGGGGATGAGATGATAGTCATGCACCCAGACCAGATCATCGGCTTGCACGAGCGGTGCGAGCGCCTGTGCGAGCGCGTTGTTGACGCGCAGATAGCCCTCAAAGTCCTTGCGGTGGAACTCCAATATCCCAAGGCGGTAATGGAACAGCGGCCACAGCGTGGTGTTGGAAAATCCGCTGTAGTAATGCGCGTGATCATCGTAGCCTAGATTGATCGTCGCATAGGTAACATTTCCTGAAGACACGAGCTGCGGCGCTGTTGAGGTCTCCTCCGCTACCTTGCCACTCCATCCAAACCACAAGCCGCCATAACGGCGCAAGGCATACCCCACGACCAGCGCGAGCCCACCGGCGCGGGCGCTGCGCTCGCGCGGGAGGATCACCCGGTTCGAGACGATCACCAGTTTCGCCAAAAGGCTTCCTCCCAAGTCTTGCTGAGCCGCATGGCCGAGACGATGAGGCCGACCATCGAGTAAGTCTGTGGATAGTTGCCCCAGAGCTCGCCTGTCGCGGGATCGATATCCTCGGAGAGCATGCCGAGGTAGTTACGACACGAAAGCACATGCTCGAAGATCTCACGGGCCTCATCGCGACGACCGATCGCGGCGAGCGCGTCGACGTACCACAGCGTACAGACGGCGAATGCGGTCCCCGGCAGGCCGAAGTCGTCGGCTGCGGCATAACGCAACAGATGCCTGCCATTCAACAAATGCCGCTCGACGGCCGCCACGGTCCCGAGGAAGCGGGGATCGGCGGCGGATACGAATCCGACGTCATGCAAAAGCAACAGGCTCGCGTCGAGGTCCTTGCCGCCGAAGCTTTCGACGAAACTCTGCTCCTCGCTGTTCCAGGCCCGCTCCAGGATCGTGCGGCGCAGCCGGTCAGCCTGCTCCCACCAATACACGCTACGTTCTGCGAGACCTAGGCGGGTCGCGATGCGCGCGAGCCGACTGCACGCCGCCCAGCACATGACGCTCGAAAAGGTGTGTACGCGGGTCCGCCCGCGATATTCCCAGAGGCTCGCGTCGGGCTCGAGTCCGAGCAACACCGCCTGATTGCCGAGCTTCTCGAGGATCTGAAACAGAGCGATGTCGCCGGGGCGTGGCAGGCGCTGATCAAAGAACATCTGCGCCGCCGCCATGACCACGCTGCCGTAGGCATCATGCTGGGCCTGCGCGGCCGCGGCATTGCCGACCCGAACCGGTCCCATGCCGCGGTAGCCGTCGAGACCCTCGACGATGCGCTCCTCGATCGAGGTACCGGGCACGATCGGGTAGAGCGGCTTCAAGCGTCCTTCGGGCTCGAGCGCGCTGATGTTGGCGATGAACCGGATGTAGTCTTCCATCGTGCGGGTCGCGCCGAGGCGATTGAGCGCGTGCACGACGAAATACGCGTCGCGCGGCCAGCAGTAGCGGTAGTCCCAGTTGCGCTCTGTGTTGGGCGCCTCGGGAATAGAGGTGGTCAGAGCCGCGACGATCGCGCCGCTGTCGTCGAAGCTGCAGAGCTTGAGCGTGATCGCCGCGCGCAGCACCACGTCCTGCCACTCAAAGGGCACCGAAAGGTAGCGACACCAGTCATGCCAGTAGTCCACGGTCTGCTCGAGATAGTCCCGCACCATGAGGTCGATCGCCTCGCTCGGCGAGTCGTCCGGGCCGAGGACGAGATGGACGGGAGTCTGTAAGGCGAACTTGACCTCCTCGGCGATATAGGTCACCGAGACATCGGTGGTGATGCGCAGGGAAAGATCGGGCGAAGAAAAGCTCAGATGATTGCTCTCCAGCCTGCGCTCGGGCTCGATGGCGCCATAACCGAAGCGCGGCCTGGCGCGGATGCGGATCAGACATGTCCCGTTCACGGGCTCGATCTTGCGCACGAGCATCGGTGGGCGCGCGATTCGGGCGTGGTGCTTGAACCGGGGCGCGAAATCGGTGATCCGGATCGTCGCGCCGGACGCGTCGGTGAGCGTGGTGACGAGGACGGCGGAATTGCCCCAATAGGACTGCTGAGTTGAGGCGAGTCCGTCAAGCTCGACGTCAAGGAAACCATCGGCCGCATCACCGCGGTCGCGCAGCAGACTGCAAAACACCGGATCTCCGTCAAGACGCGGATAGCAACACCAGACATAGCGTCCGCGCCGATTGATCAAGGCCCCCAGCATGCAATTGCCGATCACGGCGAGATTCAAGTCCTGCATGGGGCCTCCGCTTCATGGTCGCGCCAGTGAATGTCGGTCGCGAGGCGCTGGAGCCAGCGACGTACGGCCTCGGGCTCTGAGAGCCAATACCGCGTTACTTGCACGCGGTCATGACCCACGGCAATGGCGTAACCGCCGAGCCGCTCTGCCGCTTTGAAGCCGTCCTCATCGGTTAGGTCATCACCGACGAAGACGGGGATCCTACCCGCAAAAGGCGGCTGCCGCATCAGGACTTCAAGCGCGCGGCCCTTGTTAACCTCTCGTGCCCTCACCTCGACCACCATCTTGCCATGGAGCAGCTCGAGCTCTCCCACATGGAGAGCGAGAGCCTCGGCGAGACGTTGCTCGATCTGGCCCTTCGCTGTAGGCGCATGACGGTAATGGACCGCAAAGCCCAACCCCTTGTCTTCAACCCTCACGCCCGGCATCGCCACTAGATGAGTGAAGATGTCCGCGCGCACCCGTGCGAGCGTGGCTGAGCATACATCGGCGCGGCGGACCTCAGCGTCCGCGACACGGATCTCCGCGCCGTGCTGACCGGCGGTGGGCAACCGCAAGGGCGCGAAGAGTCGATCGATGCTCGCAATCGCCCTGCCGCTCACGAGGGCGAGCGCCCCTCCAAGTGCGCGCTGGACCTTTTCTAAAGTCACCCCGAGATCGGGTGGCACTATGACCTCCTCGGGTGTGGCCGCGATGTCGAGCAGCGTGCCATCGATATCCAGAAACAGCGCCCAGGCCACCCCAGGCCCCGGCGGTAGGTGGGGGCGCGCGAGTAGACTTTCGTTCATCACAGGCCTCCTGGACATTGGTTGCAAAACGTCTCCTTTGTGGGGCCAGGGCCGCAGGCTCACCCAGCGCCCTTCTTCTTCGCCAGCTTCTTCTCCTCATCCACTTCCTTCGGGACGAGGAATTCGATCGCCTTGGGCTCGACCTTGATGTCTATCGTCGCGGGTGGCTTCGGCGTTTTCTTTTCCTCCGCCGGCCACAGCTTGTCGTCGATATGGACGGCGAACCCGGTCCATTCGATCGTCAGGCGCTTGCCCCGGCGCGTCCCGAACTCGTGCGGCCTCCTGCCAGTCCTTGATGTGATCGTGCAGTCTGTCGCGGTGCTTCTCGGCAAGCAGCACGACGTCGAACTCGCCGTCGTTGCGCACGATATCCGGGGCCAGGAACGGATTGGGCCCGATGTACGCCATGTTGAGCACTTCGAACAGCAGGTAGCGTCCGGAGATATGCGCGCCGTCCAGCGCAGCCTCGATTTTGACTACCGGGCAATCGGCAAGCTGCTCCCGGAAGATCTGCTGCGCGTAGGTGACCTTGACCCCGGCGTCTTTCAACTGGTCGATCGTTTTGTTGTCCCGGTATGGAGCAGGTCAGCAGCCCGGTGCCGATGCCCTCGATAAAGTGCCGTTCGCCCCACGGCCCGGTCGCGATGCCGAGCGTTTTCGAGATGTTGTTCGCGGGTGGTATAAGAAAAACAAACGCCCTTTTTCGGCAAGAGGAACAGTACTGCTGCGCTAGTGAGGTGTCAAACATGCGAGTCCCCGGTCTGAATCGGGGCATTTTCGGGCCCTTCATCGGCCCGATGCGCGATGTTTCAGGTCGTTTTGGCGTCTCGGGCGGGCCCAGGCTAAGGTGGAGCAGCGTGTAAGGCAAAAGCCCTCTATGTCGAGGGCTCGCCACGCCTTTTTGCTCTTTGCCATTGGCCGCCGGCCACTTTGGCCGCCACTCGGAGCTCGGCTTCGCGATAGGGTATTCGGACCGGCAGCGGTCCGAGGGGCGTTGGATCCGGTGCTTTCTTGGGCGGCATGGGTAGGCCTTGGCGCCAGGGATCTTCGGCGACGATCAATTCAACGGTCTTATAGGCTTGCGCCGGATCTTACTCATAGCGGACGCAGACGAGCCGGTCGCCGTAGTGTTGTAGCAGGGCTTGGGGGGTTCCGAGTGTAGAGGACGAAGAGGGGCGGCGCTTACACCGGGAGCTCGCATCTTTGCAGAAGGAGCGCACCCGGCATCGCAAGGATCCGTGGTTTGTTAGTCGCGCAGGGGCTGCGCCTGGAACCGAATGGCGATTTTCTCAAGCGTTTAGAGAATCTCACCCTCTGGGATGGCGCGCCCCTGCCTTTTGAGATCAAAGGCGAGCTTGAGCGCGAGTATCAGCGCTTGAGTTTGGTTGAGGCACAGCGGCGCGGGAGGGGCGCGGCCAGGCGTTGCATGAATTCAGCGGCGACATCACGTGGTGGGTCGTGCCATCTCGATAGGGTGTCTCAGTCTAGGCACCACCTGCCCGGCACAGTTCAGTGTCAGGCGTTCGTTGGAAATGGCGGGGCGGGTGATGTAGCGGCACAGATGTTCGAGCTTGTGGCGCTGATTGATGGCGCAGCGCACCTCGGCATGCAGGCTAAAGCCCTGCGCGTTGACACAGCGTGGTTGCATGGGCGTTGCCGCTTGGTTGGGGACGGTTTGTAAATTAGGCGCCAGGCTAATCTGGCATGAAGGTGTGATTGAGAATGTCATACGAGGTAAGGCTGGCCAGCCGCCTCGGCCCCGAGTCATGGCCTGAATGGGTGACCATGAAAGGTAAGCGTTGACAGGGGTGGCCATAGGTCAGGTATTGAGCTTCGAGAGTTGCGCCACTGGGGTGCCGACGGTTTCCCTATTCGCGGAAGGCAACACGGGCAGCGGCATAATGGCAAGTGGCTGTCCGGCCCCACGGAGTCAGAGACCCTGGACATATGTCCTTATACTTCATGCATGGAACCTGGG